>JAUIKX010000099.1 GCA_030430515.1 Gammaproteobacteria bacterium
CGCGCTCACCGGCGACCGCCACCAGGCGCTCTATGACGCCATAGAAGAAACCTACGGCCGGCTGGACGGCATTCTTCACAACGCGTCTCTGCTCGGCCCCAAAGTACCCATGGCCTACTATCCCAGCGATCAGTGGCTGAAAGTCATGGCGGTCAACAGCTACGCACCGTTCGTGCTGACCAAGACACTGCTGCCGCTTCTGGAAGCCCAGCCGAAGGCAACCGTCGTTTTCACCTCATCTACCGTCGGCCGGAAAGGTCGCGCCTACTGGGGCGCCTATGCCGTTTCCAAGTTCGCTCAGGAAGGGTTCATGGAGACCCTGGCCGATGAACTGGAAAATACCACTGAAATCCTGGTCGCAAGCCTGAACCCTGGCGGCACCCGCACGGCCATGCGCGCGGAAGCCTATCCGGGAGAAGACCCTCAAACGGTACCTGCTCCGGAAGCGCACATGGACCTCTACACCTATCTGTTCGCAGAGGCGCCACGCGCGCTTCACGGAGCGAAGCTGAACGCCAGGGACTGGGAGGGAATCTGAGCCCGGCCCTACTCCAGATGGCTGCGCAGCATCCAGGCGTTCTTTTCATGCACGTCCAGGCGACGTGTGCCCAGATCGGCTGACGCGTCGTCTTCGGACTGTCCGGCTGCCCGTATCACCGCTCGGGCAGACTCCGCCACCCTGGCCTGATCCTCGACGAGAATCCTGATCATCTCCTCCGCTTTGCGGGGCTGATCATCGTCCTGCACACCGGCCAGCTGCGAAAACTCCACATAACTGCCGGGCGCCCTCACTCCCAACGTGCGGATACGCTCAGCGATCTCATCGACAGCCAGCGCCATCTCGGTGTACTGCGTCTCGAAGAGCGTATGCAATGTGGTGAACATCGGCCCGGTTACATTCCAGTGGTAGTTGTGCGTCTTGAGATACAGCGTGTAGCTGTCTGCAAGAAGCCGCTGAAGGCCTGTGATGGTTGCTTCTCGTTCGATCATCTCGTATCTCCCTGATTCGTTGGATACAGAGTACCGACCGCCTATCAATATGTATATTCGTTTATTTATCTTATTACGATAGTCTGTATCTATATTGATATAACCTCAGGATGGCTCCCAATTTCTCGAGTTCACACCAACAGTGAGAGGCCTTTAGCAAAAAACATCGTACGATTTCGCTATCCTAAAGTGATCTGAAGCTATCTATCGAACAAGCAGGACGTCGAGATGATCGGAAGAAGGAAAGAACGAGCGCAGTCGAGCATCAAGAGCTTCGAGCCCGATGTAGCGCTGTCTCTGGTTCAATCTTTCCACAAAGAGCTGGAGGTACGCGGTCTGATAGAGCGGATCTACAGCCAGGCAATGGGCCTTTCTCCCACATGCCACCTGCACTACAAGCACGACGAAGCGGATATCGAGGTGCAGTACGGCGAACCCGGGCTGCACAGCATCAGCTACAACCTGCAGTTTGGCACCGACGGCGACAAAGGAGGCGAGATCAAGCTGACATCCCGCCACCGGTTCTCCTCCGAAGACCTGCAGATCCTCGAAGACCTGCTCACGCTGGCAGCACCGGCGCTGACCAACGCGCTGGCCGTGCATGCGCTGAGGAACGGCGGCGGAGTGGCTGCCGAAGAAGAGAAGAAATCCTCCGCCAACGCAGAGGATGCGCTGGTGCTCATCCGCATCGGCGGCCTGGATACCGTACGCAGCCAGTACAGCCAGGAAACCGCCGCAAACCTGATCGAGAAGCTGCGTTCGCAGCTGCTTTCAGGGCTCAGAGAAGCGGACGGTGTTTTCCAGATCGACGACGACCACCTGGCCGTGCTGCTCCCGCGTACCTCCAGAGGCGGTGCGGAGCGGGTCGCCGCGAAGGTCGAAGTGCTAGTGAACACGCTGAACTACGCAGAGCCGGAAATACAGTCTCAGCTCGCAGTCAGCATCGGTATCAGCACCACAACTGGCGCGGCGTCAGCAGAAGCGGTGCTCGCCGACGCCAAAATGGCGCTGTCGGAAGCGGTGGAACAGGACGCTAAAAGCATCCTGGTCCACTAGAGGCCTGCTGGAGCCTAAGACTTCATCCCCGGGTAAGGCAACAGCATCGACTCTTTGTCTTTCCGGGCTTTCTTGTCTGTGCGCCTGCCCGCTTTGACCGGCGTTTTGTACGCAACGCCAACAAGATCACAGAGCTTCGCAACGTCTTCCGCGGCCATTTCGGTTGCCCGGCCCGCACGCAGAAAAGAAGGCAGCACCACAGGCCCATAACGCACACGCTTGAGACGGGAAACGGTTCGGCCGATCGCGGCGAACAGATTGCGCACCTCGTGATTGCGCCCTTCCATCAGCACCGCGTGGTACCAGTGATTGCGCCCACGGCCATCGAAGTGCTGCAGATCGCTGAACGAGCAGTGCACGTCATCGATCAGCACACCGTTCTTGAGCGTCTCGATTTCCTCCTCGCTGAGGAGGCCATCTACCCGAACCGCGTACTCGCGATCGAGCCCTGTGGAAGGGTGCATGAGCTTGTTTGCGAGGCTGCCGTCGTTGGTGAGCAGAAGCAGGCCGCTGGTCTGAAAATCAAGACGTCCAACCGCGACCCAGCGTCCGCGCTGCAGCTTCTGCAGATCATCGAACACCGTTGGCCGCCCCTCGGGATCTTTGCGCGAGCAGATCACACCAACGGCCTTGTTCATCACCAGTACCCGCGTGGTATCCAGGGTTCGCCGGCGCACAGGCTTACCGTCTACCTCAATCGCCGCTTCCTGCCCTACGCGCTGACCAGTGTGTGCCCGCTCCCCGTCCACCTGCACGCGGCCGGCACTGATCCAGCCCTCGATTTCACGACGGCTGCCGAGCCCCAGGTCAGCCAGAACCTTCTGCAGCTTTTCGCTGCCTTCAGTCATCTGTCACCCGTTGTGGCTGGGAAGTTGCACAACTTCCGCGAGTGGAGCGGATTCCCGAGGCTCTGCCTCAGAAACGATTTCCTCACCTTCATCAGCGGCCCCCTCCGATGAGGCTTCCGGCTCTGCAACCAGCTCGACCTCGACACGCACCTCCATATCTTCTGCTTCTTCGGCATCTGACGTACCCTGCGGCTCCGCAGACTCATCTTCTTCAGCAGATTCTTCAGCAGAGGCCTCGATCGGGTCGCCGTTTTCATCCAGCTCCGGCAACGGTTTCTGCTCCACATCGTCATCGGAGGACTCTTGAGCCTCATCGTTGAGCATGCTGCGAATCTCATCCAAGGGCGGCAGCTCGTTGAGCGACTTGAGGTTGAAGTAGTCCAGAAACTCTTTGGTGGTGCCGTACAACGCCGGCTTGCCGGGCACGTCACGGGTGCCGACCACCCGGATCCAGCCGCGCTCGAGCAGGGTACGAAGGATGTTCTGACTCACCGCCACACCACGCACCTGCTCAACGTCACCCCGGGTGACCGGCTGGCGGTAGGCGATGAGCGCGAGAGTCTCCATGAGCGCACGGGAATATCGTGGCGGCTTCTCCTCCCACATGCGGCTGACCCACTCGCTGTATTCCTGGCGCACCTGGTACCGATAGCCGGAAGCCACCTTCTTGAGCTCGTAGCCACGCCCTTCGCACTCATCGGTGAGCATCTGCAGAGCTTCCGTCACCGCCTCGCGCAATTCATCGAGCGGCACTTCGCCACGCTTGAAAAGTTTGATGAGCTGGTCACGCGTCAACGGCTCATCCGCCGCCATCAGCGCGGCCTCCAGAATGTGTTTGATCTTGTCCAGGTCCAACTGTCTCTACTCCGTTACTGCACGCAGATAGATCGGTGCAAAAGATTCGTTCTGCACGATGTCCACAAGCCGTTCTTTCACCAGCTCCATCATGGCGAGAAAGGTAACAATCACGCCGAGCCGACCTTCTTTCCTGCTGAACAGGCTCGTGAACTCCACGTGCTCTGTCGCTTCTGACAAACGTGAAAGCAGATCCGTCATACGCTCACGCACGCTGAGCGGCTCCATTTCCACTTCGTGGCTTGCGTTCATGTCTGCGCGCTTGAGCACCCGGGCAAGGGCCAGCAGCAGCTCTTTCATGTCGACATCGGGCTCCACGCGCTCCCGCACCAGCTCCGGTCGTTCGGGACGAGCCAGGAAAATATCCCGCTCTTCCCGGGGCAGCTCTTCGAGCCGCTCCGCGGCAGACTTGATCTGCTCGTACTCCTGCAGCCGCCGGATCAGTTCTGCGCGAGGATCTTCTTCGTCTTCGAGCTCACTTGCCGGACGGGGCAGCAGCATGCGCGATTTGATTTCCGCCAGAAGCGCTGCCATCACCAGATACTCACCCACCAGCTCGAGCTGCAGCGCCTGCATCAGGGCGATGTAATTCATGTACTGTGCAGTGATCTCCGCGACATTGATCTGGAGAATATCCAGGTTCTGGCGCCGAATCAGGTACAGAAGCAGGTCCAGCGGCCCCTCGAAGGTTTCTAAGAAAACCTCCATGGCTTCCGGTGGAATGTAGAGGTCGGTGGGGAGCTGTTTGACCGGCTCACCACTGACGACAGCAATTGTTTCTGCGTCTTCTTCCCGTGCAGCGTGCAGCGTACTGCTGCTCATGTAGTCTCCCTCACAGTCTTCCCCCTTGTGGTCCATATGAGGTCAATAAGGCCTGTCAACGGCGGTTCATCGCCCCGACAGACCTACGGCGGCACGCACGTCTTCAAGCGTTTCGCGTGCAACATCTCTCGCCTTTTCCGCGCCTTCCTGCAGCACAGCGTGCACCAGGTCCGGCTCATCTTCGAACGGCTGGGCGCGGGTGCGCATCTGCGCCTGCTCTGCATTGATCGCGTCGATCAGCGGCTTCTTGCAATCGATGCAGCCGATGGACGCACTGCGGCAACCTTCCACAACCCACTTTTTCAGATCATCCGTGGCGTAGAGCTCATGCAGCGCAAATACCGGACAGTTGCCGGGCTCGCCGGGGTCGTTACGACGCACCCGGGCCGGATCGGTCATCATCGTGCGGACTTTCTCCTCCACCACCTCAGGCTCCTCGCGAAGAGAGATGGTGTTGCCATAGGACTTCGACATCTTCTCGCCATCGAGCCCCGGCACTTTGGCCGCTTCGTTGATGATGGCCTGAGGCTCTGGAAGGATGATGCGTCCGCCGCCTTCCAAATATCCAAACAGTCTTTCTGAATCGCCGATAGACAGATTCTGCTGGCTTGCCAGGAGCGCCCTGGCCCGCTCCAGAGCCTCAGAATCACCCTGCTCCACGTAAGCTCGCCGACACTCGTTGTAGAGGCGCGCGGCCTTTTTGCCCATCTTCTTGACCGCGGCTTCCGCCTGGGCCTCGAAGTCCGGCTCGCGGCCGAACACATGGTTGAAGCGCCGCGCCACTTCGCGGGTGAGCTCAACATGCGCAACCTGGTCGGCACCAACCGGCACATGGCCCGCACGATAAATGAGGATGTCTGCAGCCTGCAGGAGCGGATAGCCGAGAAAACCGTACGTCGCGAGATCTTTGTCTTTGAGCTTCTGGATCTGATCCTTGTAGGTCGGCACACGTTCGAGCCACGCCAGCGGCGTGACCATCGACAGCAACAGGTGCAGCTCGGCATGCTCAGGCACGCGCGACTGTATGAACAGCGTCGCCGAACCCGGGTTGAGCCCAGCGGCCAGCCAGTCCACCACCATGTCGAAGATGTGCTTCTCAACGTCTTCGGTATCTTCGTAGGCGGTCGTGAGCGCATGCCAGTCGGCCACAAAGAAGAAGCACTCGTATTCGTGCTGAAGCTGCACCCAGTTTTTCAGCACACCGTGGTACTGGCCGAGATGGAGCCGGCCCGTGGGCCGCATGCCGGACACCATGCGGGTGTCGGAGTCGTTACTGCTCAAGCGAGCGGTCCAATTGCGAAACAGCCGCTAGTATACCGCCCCGGCAGCCTGCAGAAAAAGAAACCCACCTTACTAGAGTTCCCCCAGCCCCTGCCGCAGGACTTCCGGCACATCCGTGGTGAGATCCACCACCGTCGTCTCTTCCACCCCGCAGGGTCCGCCATCGATCACCAGGTCGATCTTCTGCTCGAGCCTTTCGCGAATCTCAAAAGGGTCCGACATCGGCAGACTATCGCCAGGCAGCGTCAACGTGGTCGACATCATCGGCTCACCGAGGCTCTCGAGGAGGCCCTGCACTACGGCATGGTCAGGCACACGGATACCGATGGTGCGCCGTTTGGCATGCATCACGCGCCGGGGCACGTCTCTGGTGGCCTTCAGCACGAAGGTGAAAGGACCCGGCGTGTACGTTTTGAGCGTGCGATACTGACTGTTATCGACCCGCGCATAGGTACTGATCTCACCGAGATCCTTACACACCAGGGTCATCAGATGGTTTTTCTCCAAACGCCGCAGCCGTTGCACGGTTTCCAGTGCCGCCTTGTCTTCCAGATGCCAGCCAAGCGCGTAGGCCGTATCCGTTGGATAGGCGATGACACCGCCGCCGCGGAGGATATCCGCAGCCCGGCTGAGCAAACGCTGCTGGGGGTGCGTCGGGTGCACCTCGAAATACTGGCTCATGGAATCTGGGGCTTCTATGTAACTGTGCGCGGGTGACGCGCGAGACGGCGGCGATTATCATCTCCGCCCCAGCACACCACAAGTCTGTATGAACCAGCTCCTGGACTTTCTGCCGATCGCTCTGTTCGTAGCCGTCTTCTTTTCGACGGATGCGCCGGACAACATCTTTCTGGCCACCGGCGCGCTGATGGCCGGGGTGACCATTCAGCTCGTGGCGTTCTGGTTGCTCAAGAAACCCATCAGCGGCCAGCTGAAGTTCACATTCTGGGCCAGCATCATCCTGGGAGCGGCGACACTGCTGCTGCGGGATGCCGCGTTCATCCAGTGGAAACCGACCATCGTCAACTGGGCTCTGAGCGTCGCGCTGCTCACAGCCCCGGTGCTGGCGAACACCAACCTGCTCAAAAGAATGCTCGGCGCGCAGATGCAGCTGCCCGACCCTGTCTGGAATCGACTGAACTATGGCTGGGCCGCAGGTTTCTTCATTGCCGGCGCGTTGAATCTCGTGGTCGCCTACAATTTCTCCATGGACTTCTGGGTGAGCTACAAACTCATCGGCGGCTTTGCCCTGACTTTCATCTACATCATCATTACCGTCATCTACCTCCACCGGCTGGGACTTCTCGAAGAGCCGGAAAAACCTCAGGAGCCATCCCGTGCAGAAGACCGCACCTGAACGCCTCTTCGTCCTGCTGATTGCTCTGCTGGCAGCAGCCGGCGGCCAGGCGGAATACATTACAGACGAACTGCGCGCCGAGATGCGCAGCGGCGCCTCGAACCAGCACCGCATCGTCAACTTCCTGCCGGCCGGCACTAAAGTCGACGTGCTTGGCGAGGAGAACGACTTCACTCGCGTGCGCACCGACCGGGGCACCGAGGGCTGGGTGCCGTCGCAATACATCGCCAGCATACCCAGCGCGGCTCAACGCCTGGTAGCAGCCGAAGCAAAGGTCAAGAAGCTCGAAGATCTGGCGCAGAGTGGCGATCAGAAATCCTACCAGCTCATGACAGACCTGGAGGCGACCACGGCCAGAGCGAACGAGCTGGATACAGCACTGCAGACGGCGCAAAGAGAGCTTGCTGAAATCAGAAAAATCAGCTCGAACGCCGTGGCTGTATTCGAAGAGAAGAAGCGTCTGGAGGAACTCAACGATCGCCTGCGTGATGAACTCGAAGACCTTGCCGCGGAACGCGAGCGGCTGGCCGAGAACCTGCAGCGTCAGTGGCTGCTGATGGGCGCCGGGTTGCTGTTCATCGGCCTGATTCTCGGCGTGCTGATCAAATCGCGGCCCCGAAAGAGTGCCTGGAGCTGATGACCGTACTCAGCGTCAACCTGAACAAAGTCGCGGCTCTGCGCAACACCCGGGGTGGCGGCAACCCGGACGTACTGCAGGCTGCCCGTACCGTACTCTCAGCAGGCGCGCAGGGTATTACGGTGCACCCGAGGCCCGATCAGCGTCATATCCAGCCGCACGATGTCTACCAGCTGGCCGAACTGCTGCGAAACGATCATCCCGGCATCGAGTTCAACATCGAAGGCAACCCGAACGCGCCAGCCAACGATGGTGGTTACCCCGGCTTCGATGCACTGATAGAAGCTGCACGCCCGGCTCAAGCCACACTTGTGCCCGACAGCGACGATCAGCTCACCAGCGATCACGGGTTCGACCTGACCGGAGACAACACCGCCCTCATCGAGCGCATGGAGAGATATCAGGCTCTGGGTGCACGGGTCTCACTGTTCATGGACCCGGACCTCGAGCAGATCGAGCTAGCCCGATCGATCGGCGCCGATCGCATCGAGCTGTACACCGGTCCGTTTGCAGACGCAGTGAAGGCGCATGGTGTGGACTCGCCGGAGGCTAAAGCGAGCTATGAACGCTATCGATCTGCCACGGCGCATGCCATGGAAATCGGCCTCGGAGTCAACGCAGGCCACGATCTCGACCTCATAAACCTGCCGCTGTTCAGCCGTATCAGCGGGATCGATGAGGTGTCCATCGGTCACGCTTTGATCTGCGATGCACTGTATCGGGGCCTGCATGAGGCCGTGATTGCTTATCTTGCGGCACTTCGCCCGGCCCCCTGAAGAAGCTTCGGCGATCTGAGACGCAGACCGCTACTACAAGCGCGCGGCCTCATTTATCATCGCGGTCATGCTGACCAACAGATCCACCATTTATGCCGCTGCCCTCGGGCTGCTGATCTTTCTGAGCCAGAGCAGCTGGGCCGGTACGATTGTGAGGTTGAGCACCACCAAAGGTGATATCGACATCGAGCTCAACGAACAGAAGGCGCCTCTGACGGTTGCCAATTTCCTTAGGCTCGTTGACGAAGGCTTCTACGATGGGCTGATTTTTCATCGCGTGCTCGCCAACTTCGTCATTCAGGCTGGCGGCTATGAAGTCAGCATGGACTACCGGGAGCCCCCCGGCACCGTCCCCAACGAATCCGACAACGGCCTGTCCAACGAAAAAGGCTCAATCGCCATGGCGAGATTGACCGACCCGGACTCTGCCGATGCTCAGTTTTTCATCAACGTGGTGAACAATGAGCGGCTCGATGCCTCCGAGGAAAGCCCCGGCTACACCGTATTCGGCAGGGTCGTCGATGGCTGGCAGACGGTTGAAGACATCGAGCTGAGCGACGTCGAAATGAAGCTCGGCATGGCCGGCGTACCCGTCGAGCCCATCGTGATCGTGCGAGCTGCTCGACTGTAGGGCACCTCAACCGCTAGAATCGCGGGTTGCTTCAACCAGGCCCATCCGCAATGAATACCACACTCGTTTCAGCCGTCGGCGCACTTTTTCTAGCCGCGGCACTGACCACGCTCACCACACTGCTCTGGCCCTCTGACTGGATTGCTCTTTTCATCGCTTCGGCAATTGCCCTGTTCCTCAACGGCTGGCTCGCAGCCCGCATGTCGAGCCGGCGATCCTCGGCACCCGCTCAACCGCAACCGGAACGCAAACAACGCCAGGCGAAAAGCCGCGCACCCAGCAAACAAGCGGCCCCCGCGGTCAGCGATGCCGACCTGGAAACCGGCACGGTCAAGTGGTTCAACCGCAACAAGGGGTTCGGCTTCATCGTTCGTGAGTCCGGCGAAGAGATCTTCGTGCATCAGCGTTCGATCAACCGCATCGGCGAAGGCGACAACCGCCGCCGGCCGACACTACGCGATGGCCAGGAAGTACGCTTCACTGTCTCAGACCACGAGAAAGGCCTGCAGGCCGAGAACGTTTCGCCCGTCGAGTAAGTCACCATGAGTCTCAAGACGTTACTCAACGCGCGCATTGAGGCCGCGCTGACGAGCTGTGGCGCCCCTGGCGACGGTCTGGTGCAGACGGCCGCCCGGCCGGAATTTGGTGATTACCAGGCCAATGGCGTGATGGCGGCGGCGAAAAAAGCCAAACAAAATCCCAGAGAGCTGGCAGCCGCGGTGGTCCACGCCCTGAACCTGGACAGTATTGCCAGCCGGATTGAAATTGCCGGTCCAGGCTTCATCAACATCACCCTCGCACCTGAGTACCTCGCCGAATGCCTGGGTTCGGGTGTCAGCATTACCGCCGCATCTGAACCCCAGACGGTTGTGGTGGATTACTCTGCCCCCAACCTCGCGAAAGAGATGCACGTTGGCCACCTGCGCAGCACCATCATCGGCGATGCCCTCGCAAGAACCCTGAGCGCGCTCGGTCACTCGGTGATCAGACACAATCACGTGGGCGACTGGGGTACCCAGTTCGGCATGCTGCTGGCACATATGAAGGAAACCGGTGCTGATTCGAGCGAGCTCGCAGACCTCGAGAACTTCTACAGGCAGGCGAAAGTCCGCTTCGACGAAGACGCCGAGTTCGCAGAGCGTGCCAGAAACACCGTTGTGGCACTTCAGGCAGGCGAGTCATGGGCCAGAGATGCCTGGCAGCAGTTCATCGATATCTCCATGTCGCACTGCCAGGCCGTCTACGACGAGCTCGGAGTGCTTCTGACAAGGGAGGATGTACGGGCTGAAAGCGCCTACAACGACCAGCTCTCCGAGATCGTCGATACGCTGAAAGCCAGCAGCCTGCTCACCGAGTCAGACGGGGCACAGTGCGTTTTTCTGGATGAGTTCAAGGGTAAGGACGGGGCGCCATTACCGGTAATCGTGCAGAAGTCGGACGGCGGCTATCTGTATGCCACCACCGACCTCGCCGCTATACGTCACCGGTCCGATGAACTGCACGCAGACCGGGTGCTCTACCTGGTGGACGTGCGCCAGTCCCTCCACTTCCGTCAGGTATTCGCCGTGGCCCGGGCTGCAGGGTTCGCCGCGCCTGGAATGCGCCTGGAACACCTGGCATTCGGCGCCATGCTCGGCAACGACGGCAAACCCTTCAAAACCCGTGAGGGGGGTGTGGTCAAACTCATCGACCTGCTGACCGAAGCGAAGATGCGGGCAAGGCAGGTTGTTGAGGAGAAG
>JAUIKX010000371.1 GCA_030430515.1 Gammaproteobacteria bacterium
ATCGGGGGCGGTGGTCAAACGTGTACCAGCCGCGCTCACCGCGGCGTGGCACGTTGCCGTAGTGGTAGTACGCCCATCCGTCCTTCTCCATGATCCGCTCTGTAACGGTTGGCAGCCAACGATCGCGCAAATAGCTGTCGATGGTCGAAGGTGTGTTCGGATGGAGCGGTGGAGCGTACGTGACATGATATCCGTGATGCGTTCCGTTGGTGGTATGCAGGTCGACAATCACGTGCGGATCATAGTCATCAAACAGACCTACGAGTGACCGCGCTTCGGGCGAATCGAGCTTCATGTGATCCCGATTCAAGTCAAGACCCATCGCGTTCGGGCGCTGCCCCATGCCGCCGGTTGGTCCGTTCTGCAAGCCACGGTTTGTAAGCAGTACGCGCTCGTTCCCGTCAGCGTTGTAGATGGGGGCTACCAGCACGACAAGCGAATCCGCCCAGCGGGCAAAACGGCCGACGGACAAATCGCGAAGCAGCATCAGCATCGCTTCTTTGCCGCAGACCTCGCCGGCGTGAATGTTCGCCTGCACAAACACGCGCGTACCACCCGCTGCGAGCACCTCAGCCGGTGTGGCACCGGCCACTTTTCCGAATACCAACAACGGAAGCGGCCTGCCTTCCTGCGTGTAACCAAAATATGTCTTGTGGATGCGCGACGAGGAAGAAGCCACGGCATCCGTGAACGTCTCGACGTCGGCGTAAGATGATGTTTCCAAAAAGCCTGAGCGTTCCGCGCGTGTCTGCAATGACACCTGCGTATCAGCACGCTGCCCCAGGGCAATCCCCGGAGCCGCAGTCAAGAAGGCCGCAAGGAGCCCCATCGAAGCCAGTGAGCGGATCGTTCGGTTGGAGGCTGGCAGGGCAACTGGTATCATGGCGCGAGGGGCGATAGTGGCGTCAACACCGGCAAAGGTTACGGAATACGGGTCGATGTCACCCCGAATTCAAGCCAAGTTCGGGTGCAGGAGTGTGAGAGGCTTACGTAATATGTATCTTCTGCCGAATTTTGGTGTGAGTCGAGTTCGTTCTGCGGGCCCGTCGCCATTAGCTATTCACCTACGCGTGGGTTCGCCCAGATCATGGAACGCCCTGAGATAAAAGCTGCAATGGAAGCCGATGCCGAGCGAGAATCGGCAGAGCAAGCCCTGGCGGCCACAGATCCCGGCGAGGCTGCGCGCAAGCGTGACCCGCTTCGGCGGATGCTCCGCTTCTACAGAACGGCCAAGCGGACCGCCTGGAACATCGACGACCTGCCCTGGGACGCGGAGCCACCCGTACCGCGGCACGAGACGGAGCGGTGGAACCTGCTCTGGTCGAGCGTTGTGCAGCAGCAGCTTCAGGCAGACCGCACCGCTGTTGCCGCTGCGTCGCGACTTCTTCTCGATGTCCCCGACATGGAGGCCAAGCTGTACTACAGCACGATGGTACAGGACGAGGCGCGCCATCTTGAAGGGTGGACGCGACTGGCCGAGCAACTCCAGCCGGTTGACGGCTTCAGCCCGTACTTCGACGAGTTGTCCCACATGCTCTTCAACAGCGAAATGATCGAGGAGCGCGTACTCGTGTTCCAGGTGCTGTTTGAAGGCTGTGCGCTGGAAGCATTCCGGGAAATCTCAAAGGCAACCGAGAAGACGATTCTCGGAGCCATGGCAAACAAACTCCTGATCGATGACGCCATTCACCATCGGTCGGGCGTTACGTATGAAGAGCACCTGCTTGCAAGAGCAAGTCCGTCACTGAAACGCCACCTCAGCGAAGTGCTGAAGAAGTACACGCCGGTGTACATAGCGAATCTGACATGGCGCCCGCCGGTCCGCCGGTGGCTGTCCCGTACGCTTGCCGAGCACGACAAGTACATCGTGCACCGCAATCAAACGCTGATCAACACAGCGGTGACCGATCTGGGGCTTAAAGCTCCGTTTGATATCTAGCGGCGAGCGCGCGCTCGAGGAATCGCATTAAGAAGCGATCGGTCCAGTGCCAGGTGTGACTGGCCTCTTTGTGGAAGACGATCCTGTCGAACAGCAGCGGCATCTTTCGATC
>JAUIKX010000100.1 GCA_030430515.1 Gammaproteobacteria bacterium
CCGGAGAAAACTTCCGACAGCCGCCATCCTCAGCACGCCATCTGGTCAGCTCTGGGTGACGTGGGTTACGTAGACGACGACGGTTTTCTGTATCTCACCGATCGTGCCACCTTCATGATCATTTCCGGCGGGGTGAACATATATCCGCAGGAGATCGAGGACGCGATGATTCTGCACCCGAAGATTGCCGACGTAGCGGTTGTCGGCGTGCCGAACTCAGAGATGGGGGAAGAAGTGAAAGCGGTCGTGCAGGTGGCAGACGGTATCACTGCCGACGATGCGCTGGCCGAGGAGCTGCTCGAGTACACCCGCGAGCATATTGCCCACTACAAAGCGCCGCGCAGCATCGATTTCATGGACGAGCTGCCAAGGCTGCCAACCGGCAAACTCTACAAGCGGCTCATCAAAGACCGCTACTGGGGCAAAACCGACTCGCGGATCGTCTGATCCGCGAGCCTGAAAGCCGCTCTATCAGTGGGTGATGACGCGAGGCAGTGACTTCGCCTGGTCAACCCAGCCTTCAACGAGCTTCTCGGAAGGCACCTGGCGAACGAGCTTTTTCTCTTCGTTCACTTCGGCCATCTTCGCCGCCAGATTCGCAGCGTTGCGCTGAGCAAGCTCTGGCACGGTGTCGACTCCGGCGGCTTCGAGGATCTCGGCGTACTCGCCACCCACGCCTTTGATTCGGCAGAGATCCGCGTGGTTGACGAACCGCAGGATGCGCGATGCATCGATGCCGGACTTCTCGACGATTTCGGCACGGCCCTGCTTGGTGGCACCTTTTTCGAGCAGCTCTTCGCAGGTGTCGATACCCGCGCCTTTCAGCTTTTCTTCAAATGCCGGCCCGATGCCTTCGATGGTCGTGAGTTTAGCCATGGTTTCTCCTTTCAATTGCCATGTTGCTACAGTTTCAAGCGGACAGGAGTATGCCAGTCCGATGTTGAGTTCGGGTAAAACGCGGGTAAATTGCCCTCAGTCTTCTCCTAGCCGACGGGCCAGCTCACCAACCTGCATTTCTCCTTCCCGGGTCTGACCGCCGATCTCGAGAAAACGACGCATATTCTTCTGTGCGCCATCTGTTCGCAATAGCCTCTGAAAGAGATACGCCTCGTCCCGCAGGCCCTCTTCAAGCGGTTGCTCGGCACCATCCACGCTCTGCTTGGCCAGGCGTACGGCTTCCACCGGAAATGAGGCGATGCGTCTGGCGAGCGCTGAAACGCGCCCGTCGATCTCGTCCGCCTCATAGATGCGGTTGAGATAGCCCCAGCGTTCGGCGGTTTCCGCGTCCAGGTCGTCTCCGCCCAGAACGATTTCCATGGCCCGGCCGCGCCCGACCAGGCGCGGCAGCCGCTGGGTGCCTGTGCCGCCCGGCAGGATGCCCAGAGGCACCTCCATCTGATTGATGATGGTCTTGCCACGAACACCGAAACGCATGTCGCAGCTGGATGCCAGCTCGCTACCGCCGCCGCCAACGCGGCCTTCGATCTGCGCGATGGTGACCTTGTCCATGGTTCGGAAACGCTCGCACATCACGTGGTAGTCATTCAGCTCCACATCGCGTTCCGCGGGCGTGTCCGCAGGAAATGTAAGAATGGTCTCCACATCGAAGTGCGCGAGAAAGAAGTCCGGATCGGCACTTTTCAGCACCACGACGGTGAGCTGGGGATCAGCCTTCAGCTCCCCGGCCAGCGCTGCCAACTCGCCGTAGAGTTGCGGTGTAATTATGTTGATCGGTGGGTTGTCGATGGTTACTGTTGCCAGCCGCCCTTCAATTTCCACCTTCAGGAGGTCGTACTCGTAGGCCATATCCGTGCTCCCCTTGCCTACCCTCATTATGCAAGCAAACGCTCATATATCCAGGGGTCAACGCGGCTATACCCTTTTCCTGCTGGTTCTCGTCTTCACCTCATCGCACATCGACCGGCAGATCGTCGGTATTCTCGCTCAGCCCATCAAAGATGCGTTCGACGTGACCGACACCCAACTGGGGCTCCTGAGCGGCGTCATGTTCGCGATCTTTTATGCAACGCTGGGCATGCCTATGGCGATGTGGGCCGATCGGGGCAACCGACGCAACATCATCACCCTATCGGTAGCGCTCTGGAGCGCCATGACCGCACTGTGCGGTGCGGCTCAGGCGTTCTGGCAGATGCTCATTGCCCGTGTCGGCGTCGGTGTGGGGGAAGCCGGTTCGAACCCGCCATCGCACTCGATCATCGCCGACCTGTATCCGCCGGAATCCCGCGGCACCGCCATGGCGATCTTCGCGACCGGCGTGAATCTGGGCATCATGCTGGGCTACCTCATAGGCGGCTGGGTCAACGAATGGCTGGACTGGCGCTGGGCGTTCGCCGTTGCGGGTCTGCCAGGGCTCGCCATTGCCGCGATCGTTCGCTTCACCCTCACCGAACCGCCAAGAGGCTACTCAGAGCCGCACAAGACGGTACTGCAGCCGCCGCCTTTTTTCGAGGTTGCCAGGACCATGTGGTCATCGAGCATTATTCGCCACACTGTTGCAGGCGGCACACTATCCGCGTTTGCAGGCTATGCCGTGGTGGCCTGGGTACCCACCTTCTTCATTCGCCTCCATGAGCTCGGCTCCGGCGAAGTCGGCACCATTCTGGCGCTGCAGGTTGGATTGCTGGGCGGTCTGGGCACCTTCGCAGGGGGCTGGCTGGCAGACCGGCTGGCCGTGCGCAGCGAAGGCTACCGCGCCTGGGTCGTCACCGGCGCCGCGGTGATCTACGCGCCTTTTGCATGGGTCGCATTCACCGCGGAAAACACCGCGCTGGCCATTGCCGCCTTTTCCGTTCCGGCAGCAATCGGCGGGGTCTACATCGGCTGCGGTTTCGCCATCATTCAAAACCAGATCGCGCCGCAGATGCGATCCGTCACCGCCGCGATCAACCTGTTTATCCTCAACATCATCGGCCTGGGCCTGGGCCCGGTCACCGTTGGCGCCATCAGCGACGCGATGCAAACAACCCACGGCGTATCGAGCCTGGGCATCGGCCTGTGCGTCATGGCCTGCGTTATGCTCTGGAGCGGCGTGCACTACGGCGTTGCCGGAGTGCTGCTGCACCGCTTGAAGATACACAGGCAAGCAAGCAGCGTATAAAGTAGGTCTACCAGAGAGGTGACGTACATGGTCAGCACCACGCAGATCCTGAGGCTTGGCTTCTTAGTCGTCAGCTTAGCCATCACATCGACCGTTCAGGCTGTCGAGCCCCAACAGTGCGCGTCGATCGAAGTCGATGCAAAACGGCTTGCCTGCTACGACGGCATTTTCCGGGCAAGCGAAGAGATCGAGCAGGACCCACACGAGGCCTTTGGCGCTGAACAGGTCGAGCAGCCAAAGGAAGCCGTCGAGAAAGAAGAGCCGATCGTGACGATGACGGCAACGGTCAGGTCGATCAGCAAGCCGAAAGGGCGCCCCGCTACGATCACGCTCGACAACGACCAGGTGTGGCATCAGGTGTCGTTCCGCTACATACGCCTGCGCGAGGGCGACGCAATTTCCATACGCCCTTCGCGCTTCGGCGGTTACATACTGGCAAACGAGCGTGGCGTAACCATGCGTGTGCGACGCACACGCTGAACCGAGAACACGGAAGGTAGAAAAAAGATGCAGGAATTGATGGATCAGCTTTGTCAGGCTGTTGACGCCGCAAGCGATGCGCTGCTGGCGGTATCACATGACATCCACGCACACCCGGAACTGGCCTTCGAGGAGGTGCATGCCTGCCAGGTGCTCACCGACGCCCTCAAGGCCAATGACATCGAATGCGACACCGGCGTGTTCACCCTCCCCACGGCCTTCGACGCGCACCTGAAAACTCAGGGCGGCGGACCAACGGTTGCCGTGCTCGCCGAGTACGACGCCCTGCCAGGAATCGGCCATGCCTGCGGTCATAACCTCATTGCCACGGCTGCGCTCGGTGCGACGCTGGCATTGAAGAGTATCGAAACGCAATTGCCCGGCACCGTGCGCATGATCGGCACGCCCGCTGAAGAACGTGGCGGCGGTAAAGAGGTCATGGCCCGCGCCGGCGCTTTCGAAGGGGTCGACGCCGCCATGATGATTCACCCCGCGGGCTTCAATATGGCCACAATGCCGAGCATCTGCGTGGCCGAAGTAGAAGTGATTTACCACGGGCGGGCGTCCCATGCGTCCGCCATGCCGCACAAAGGCATCAACGCACTCGACGGGGTGCTGCTCGCCTATCAGGCAATCTCCAACCTGCGCCAGCACATCCGCCCGACCGAGCGGATCCATGGCATCATTACCGAAGGCGGTCAGGCGCCCAATATCGTGCCGGAGCGGGCAGCTGCTGACTTCTACGTGCGTGCCGCTAACGAGAAAGCCCTGGAAGCGCTGAAACCGCGTGTGCAGGCGTGTTTCGAAGCAGGCGCTACCGGGTCCGGTTGCCAGGTGGAGATCAACTGGGCAGGCGTCGATTATCTGGACATCAACACCAACTGGCCGCTCGCCGACCGCTTCGAAGCACACGCCGCCCATCTGGGCCGCAAATTCATGACCCGGGCGGAGGTCGAGTCTTCTTTCGCAGGCAGCACCGACATGGGCAACGTCAGCCATCGGCTGCCTTCCATACACCCGATGCTGGCCGCGGCGCCTCCCAATGTCGTGATACATCATCCGGACTTCGCCAGATGGGCTGGATCGGAACTCGGCGACCAGGCGGCACTCGACGGCGCGAAGGCGATGGCTATGACCGCGGCCGAGTATCTGCTCAACCCGGCACTGCAGCAGGAGTCCGCCCGGGCATTCGAAGTATCAAAAGGCCTGTCCTGATGCCATCCCTGATCACAGAGCCGGAAGCCATCGATGCCGGCTGGCTGACAGGCCTGCTCCAGGAGCAGGGTCATGATGTGGATGTCGGGAAATTCACGCGGCGAAACATCGGCACAGGGCAGGTGGGTCAGAACGTTCGTTTCGAGATCACCTACAAGCGTGGCGATGGCCCCCGGAGCCTCGTCGGTAAGTTCGCCTCTGCCGATCCCACCAGCCGTCAGACCGGCGTCGACCAGGGCAACTACACCAACGAGGTACACTTCTACACCACGCTGCATCCGCTGACGGACATCCAGACACCTCAGGTGCTCTACGTCGATATCGATCCGGCAACGTCTTTTTTCTGCCTCATCATGGAAGACCTGCACCCTGCCGTTCAGGGTGATCAGATTGAAGGCTGCAGCATCGAACAGGCGCACCTGGCCGTCACCCAGGCCGCACGCCTTCACGGCCCCACCTGGAACATGGCGAGCCTTCGCGATGATCCCGTCGTGGGTGATAAGGGGGAGAAGTCCATCACCCTTGTCGACATCTGGAACATGGTGTACGGGGGTTTCGTCGAGCGGTATCGGCACCGGCTCGAAGACCGGCACCTGGCGCTGCTCGAGCGATTCACGCCAAAGCTCGAGGCCTACATGACGCCGCCACCCGAACAGTTCGCACTGACACATGGCGATTACAGGCTCGATAACATGCTGTTCGGTGGGCCCTATCCGCTCGCAGTCGTAGACTGGCAGACCGTGGCCATCAATCATCCGCTCAACGACGTGGCCTACTTCATCGGCGCTGGCTTGCAGCCGGATGCGCGCAGGGCGTCAGAGCGGGATCTGGTGCGAGCCTATTACGATGCGCTCGTTGAGCAAGGCGTCAGCGGCTACGAGTTCGACACCTGTTTCGACCACTATCGGCGCTACAGCTTCAGCGGTCTGGTGATGGCCGTGATCGCCTCCATGATCGTTGGACAGACCGATAGAGGCGACGACATGTTCATGGCGATGGCCACCCGGCACGCCGATCAGGCCCTGGATCTCGACGCTGAGGCCCTGCTTGACTGATAGCGTCTGGCTCTTCGGCTACGGCTCACTGATCTGGCGCCCCGAACTGCCCCATCGCCGGGCGGAGCCCGCCACGATTCGCGGGTACGAGCGGCGCTTCTGGCAGGGCAGCCACGACCACAGGGGATGGCCGCACAGCCCTGGCCGCGTTGTGACGCTCGTACCCGGCACGCATTGCCAGGGTGTAGCGTTCGAAATCGACAGGCTCGTGTGGAACACCGAACTGGAACGCCTGGATCACCGCGAAAAGAACGGCTACGAACGTATCGACTTGCCCATCGAGCTGGCTGAGGGTTTAAGCGTGGATGGTGTGGTCTATTTCGCGCCTGAACACAACTTCGCCTACCTGGGCGATGCACCGGCGCTGGAGATTGCCGAGCAGATCGCCAGCTCCGAAGGCCCGAGCGGCCACAATGCGGATTATCTCTTCGAACTGGCCGAAGCGCTGCGGCAGCTTGACGCTCACGACGCCCATGTGTTCGAGTTAGAGCAACTGGTAAAGCAACTCAAGACGTCATAGTGGACATATCTTTCAGCCCGGAGCACGAAGCCTTCCGCAGCGAAGTGCGCGCCTTTCTGGACAAGAACCTCACCGACGATATGCGGGAAGCGCAACGGCTCTGTCCGGGCACCTTCCTCGACTACGAATACAACATCCACTGGCACCGCATCCTGCACAAGCAGGGGTGGGTCGCTCCTTCATGGCCCAAAGAGTACGGCGGTACCGGCTGGGATCTGATGCAGAAGTACATCTACACAACCGAGTGCACCCTGGCCGGTACGCCGAGCCTCGCACCCATGGGCCTCGGCATGTGCGGGCCCATGCTGATTGGCCATGGCACCGAAGAACAGAAAGCGTTTTATCTTCCGCGAATTCTTTCCGGAGAAGACTACTGGTGTCAGGGTTACTCAGAGCCTGCTTCCGGATCAGATCTCGCTTCTCTGGCACTGCGGGCCACGAGCGATGGTGATGATTTCGTTCTGAACGGCTCGAAAATCTGGACCACGCACGCCCACGTCGCCAACCGCATGTTCTGCCTCGTGCGCTCTGATGACAGCGGGAAGCCTCAGCAGGGCATTACGTTTCTTCTGCTCGAAATGGACAGCCCCGGAATCACCGTCGAGCCGATCATCTTCGCGTCGGGCACGCACGAGGTGAACCAGGTGTTTTTCGATGACGTGCTCGTGCCGAAGAGCAATATCGTCGGCAAAGAGAACGAAGGCTGGACCGTCGCCAAATACCTGCTCGAGTTCGAACGGGGCGGCGGCGGCACCGCCGCTCAGCAATCAGCCCTGACAAAACTTCGCAAACTGGCGAGTCAGAACCCTCTCCTGGCGAGCGATGCAACTTTTCAGAGCAAGCTCGACGATGCCGGCGTGCGTATCGAGGCCATTCAGTACACGGAGATGCGCATCATGGCGGCGCTGTCGAGAGGCCAGAACCCGGGACCGGAATCATCGATCATGAAAAACCTCAGCGCCGACATCAGCCAGCACCTGGCGGAGCTGGCCGTCGAGGCCGTGGGTACCTACGCGACGCTGCAACAGGACGAGGCCGCCACACCCGGGTCCAACACGCCGGCGGTGGGCCCTGAAAACAGCGAGGTGGTATTCGCCCGACACTTCAACCGGCGAGCGTCCTCCATCGCTGGCGGAACCAACGAGGTGCAGAAGAACATCGTCGCCAAGGCAGTGCTCGGACTCTAGATGCTAAAGATCGATGCGGTACAGCGAGCGTTCGGTCTCGCTGGTCGCAACGATGGAATCCGCCCAAACCGCCAGGTCGTTGAAGATCATCGATGGCGGTGAATGTGGGTCGTTGGGCGCGGTGCCACCGGGAACGCTGGCAATTTCGGTGGCAACACCATCATCAATCCGTTTGATGCGTCCTGACTCCCCTTCAAATACGATCAGCGCACCCCCCATTGCCTGAACGCCTTCCGGTTTATCGAGCCCCTGCGCCACAACCTGCGGCGCCACCGGCTCACCACCTTCGCCGATACGCAACACACGCCCGGTGGAACGATCCGTGACAAACAGCTTCTCTCCCAGAACCGCAAGGCCTGAAGGTGAAGCGAGATCATCGGCCAGGACGACAGGCTCTCCCTCACCAAGCAGAACCACCGCCCCCGCTCCGTGCAGCGCCACCGCGACCTTGCCATTGTAGGAAACCACATCGACAGGAGCAGCCAGGTTATCCCAGCGTCGAACAACAGTGTTCGACGACGGATCCCAGAGTCGAACCGAGTTGTCGGTGAACGCGGAAAGAATCAGACGATCACCGTGTGTCGCAACGCTCAACACGCTGCCCAGCTCGCCCACACCCAGGATATTCTGCTGCACATAGACCTGCTCACCACTGTCCAGGTCGAAACCGCGCAGGCTGTGCAGGTCGGCAACAAATGCTGTTGCCTTGCCTTGAAAGTCCATCACGGCAACGCCGCCCGGGTGTGCGATCCCGCCCGGCAATAGCTCCGTTACAGCACCCTCTTCAGCGACGCGGACGATGAAACCGTCCACAAAGCTGGATACGAACAGTCTGTCGTCTTCGTCGAACGCAAAGTTATCGAGTCCCGGTGTCAGCGTGGCCACCACCGTTCGATCATTGGCATCCAGCCGATTGACGGTCCCCCTGGCCGTATCCAGCACGTGCAGGCGACCCTGACCATCAAACTTCACCGCGGCAGGTACATCGAAACCTTCAGCAACAAGCCGTCGCTCACCGCTGTCCACGTCGTAGCTGACGATTTCCCCGGTGAACCAGCGCGGCCCGTAAAGCCGTCCGTCCGGCCCCCAATCCATGCCGTTCAGACCGCAGCCCGGCCCGAGATCATCAGCAATGAGACGCGGCGCCTGCTCGCCCAACGGATCGACTTCATAGAGGTTGGTGCCGAAGAAACACTGCGAGACGAACAAACGTCCGTCGTCCGAAAAGGTTAGAGGATTTACTCCCGGGGTGAGCTGCGCTGCGACGACACGTTCGCCGGAGGCTCGGAAACCAGCCACCTCACCACTGAGAATCGACGTCCAGTACCAATCGCCTTCAGCAGAAAAAGCCACGTCGTCCGGTCCGTACACACCCTCTTCAGAGCCGAAACGCTTTTCGATGTGCCCGGTTTCCGGATCAACGACGACGATTTCCGAGCCGAGGACCGACGCGGCATAGAGCCTGCCATCCGGCCCGAAGTGTATGCCGTTGACCCCGCTGACCTCGGCGCCCTGCGCAAGGCGCTTCACCACCGGAGGTGAATCCATATCCGCGCTGCAGGCAGCCATCATCACTAAAAAACTCAACAACACTGATCGCATGAACGCTCTCCCGTTTTCCCGAGACTTCGAAGATACCATCTGGTTGCCCCTGCTACCCGAAGTCAGCATGATTGACGGAACAGGGGGCAACCCCGCTACGCGAATCCCAAGGAGCAGGGACGAGTGGCAGACACTTCTACATTGACGGTCGCGATCGCTGTCAACGTGGCGTGCATCGCGGTCATTGCCGCGAACGGCCTCTTTGTGATGTATCGGTGGACGCCGAAACTGCTATCGCCCTATCTTCAGCTTGCCTGCGTCGGCACTCTGCTGTTTGCAGCAGGCAGCCTGGCCAACCATCTGACCCATAGCTCGTCGACGCTCTACTGGCTCGCTCTGATCCTGCTCTACACGGGCCTGCTGATGACCGTCTGCTGCTGGTGGCTCGTCGCCATACTCGTGGCGCAACATCAGGGCTCCCCGCTGCCCCTACCACGCTGGGTCTGGCACCACGTACCGATCATCTGCCTCCTGTTGGCCTGGGCAGCCTGCATGACCAACCCCTGGCATGGTCTCTTCCTGACTCCGGTGCCCGGTACGCGAAGCATTTATGGGCCGTTGTGGTACATGAGTGCGGCACTCTGCTGGTTTCTCATCAGCTGCACGGTGGTGCACTGCTTGTATCGAGCCGGGCGTGCTCAATATGCTGACGATCGGTGGCAGATGCTGATCTGCGCAATGGCGATGGCGACACCGACTCTGCTCAACCTTCTATATGTTACCAACAGCACGCCTCTGCCTTTCGATCCGACGATCATCGGCTTCGCGTTGTCGACCTCTTTGTTCGTAGCCGCCGTCTACCGGGGGCAGATATATGGTGCTACAGGGGTACGGCTCGAGGACGCCATTGAAAACGATTCACGCCCCGGCTTTCTGCTCGACCGCAACCAGAGAATGATCCACGCAAACAAGGCTGCAAAGGCCATGTTCCAGCTGCCGGACGTTCGCTGTCCCGTTGCGCCGCTGATCTGCGAGCATCTCACAGATCGCAACGGCGATGCGGTCAAAGAAGATCTGCTTCTCAAAGAACATGAGCTTTTCCGCCTCAGGGAAGACTCTGACTACTGGCTGAGCATCGAGCATCGGCCGGTAAAGATCGGCCAGAAAGATGTGGGCGCCGCCTGGTTCGTACGAGATGAAAGTGCCAGGGTTCGCGTGGATGAAGCTCTGCAGGCGGCGCGAAAATTCGAGAGCCTGGGACTCATTGCGGGCGGAATTGCCCATGACTTCAACAACCTGCTCGTAAGCGTCATCGGCAACGCAGAGCTGGCACAGCTGAAGATCCGGCAGGACCCTGATGGCGCAGAAGAACTGATCAGTCGCGTTCAACAGGCAGGACAACGCGGCGCGGACCTCGCGAAGCAACTTCTCGCCTACGCTGGAAAGGCCAGCGTCGAGCTCTCTGACACCGACGTCAACGCGACGATCCAGGAACTGGTCAAGATGCTTCGAAGCTCCATGCGCAGCGAGGTGATCATGACGCTGAACCTCGACGAAACCTCCGCGCCAGCCGTTGCCGATTCCAGCCAGCTTACCCAGGTTCTGCTCAACCTGATCGGGAATGCCGCAGACGCCCAGGAGCAACGCGGCGATATCGATCTGGGCTTGGAAATCGCCACGCTCGATGGCGAGGGCCGGCCGGGACTGGTCGGTTTGCCTCCCGGACGCTACGCCCGGCTGACGGTGCGGGACGGAGGCTGCGGCATCGCGCCGGAGGTTCTACCGCACATTTTCGACCCCTTCTACACCACCAAGGAAGTCGGCAGGGGAACCGGTCTTGGACTGGCCGTCGCCCATGG
>JAUIKX010000101.1 GCA_030430515.1 Gammaproteobacteria bacterium
GGTGTTGTTCTGGTAGTGGCGTACACTACCTTGTTTTCACCCTTCTGGATCAAACTGTTCTACCGGTTGTACGGCCAGCGTCCGGAGCTTTCAGGTGATGATAATACGCCCTAACACACGGTTGTGTGTTCCGGTATGTCAGCCGGTCACCCGGTCGAAGAAGTCGGCAACTGCTGCCAGGGCCTCTGCTGATTCGGGCAGATGCGGCTGGTTCTGAAATACGTGAAACGCACCGTCGAACACCTGAAGCGTCACATCCACGCCGACCGTCTTTGCACGCTCCGCCAGACGCAGAGAGTCATCGAGCAGAATTTCGTGATCACCAACCTGAACCAGAAGCGGTGGCAGACCGGACAGGTCGCCGAAGAGCGGTGAGGCGCCGGCTTCACTCGGGTCGGCGCCGTTCAGATACATCTGTGCCATCGGTGAGAGCAGTTCCGGGCTGACCATGGGGTCAAGTGCCGCCCGACTGTTGACGCTCTCGCCGCTACCGGTGAGGTCGGTCCATGGCGAAAACAGCACCGCGCCGGCGGGAAGTGGAATGTTCTGCTCCTTGAGCGCCAGCATGCAGGCCAGGGCCAAACCGCCACCGGCAGAATCGCCGGCGATGACGATCTGTTCGGCGGTGATGCCGTTCTGTCTCAGCCGTTCGTAGCTCGCCACGGCGTCTTCGACAGCGGCCGGATACGGGTTTTCCGGCGCGAGTCGGTAATCGATGCCCAGAACGGGCGCGCGGCAGACACGTGAGATGCGACCCATCAGTTCAGTGTGGGTGTTCAGCGAACCGAGTACATAGCCGCCGCCGTGGAAGTAAAGGACTCCGCGGTCGTTTCGAACGTCCGGTGCAGCAACATGTCGGGAAGAGATGCCCCCTGCGTCGAAATCTCCGTGCTGGATGTCATCGGGTACCGGAACCGTAGAGGCGCCGGCTTCCATGCTGGCACGCATAGCCTGAATGTCATTCGGGTCGCCGCCCAGAACCCCTGCCGCCCGGATCGCCTCGGCCGTTGCTTTCATCTCTTCGCTTGCCATGGTTTTCCTCATTTCTGCAGGTGTTGTGCTGCTGCTTCCAGCGCCTGTGCTCTCGTAGAGAATCGCGACGTATCACGAATTCTCTCGAGCACGCCGAGCTTACCTAGAAGTCGGGCGACGTGAAAGTTCAGCCCGACCACCATGATTTCCCGGCCATCGCTCTCGGCTCGTTCGATGATCTCGTCGAGTGCCAGGGCGGCGGTGCCGTCGAGTTGGGGCACGTCGCTCAGATCGATGAGCAAAACATCATAGCCGCCGACCCGTGCGATACGCCGTGTGAGCTCGCTGGCAGCGCCGAAGCTGATGAGCCCTGAGAGGTGCAGAAGCAGCAGCCGCCCGTTGCAACGAGCGAACGTATCGCTTTCCTCCTGCGTCAGAAACACAGCGTGCTCCGGGTCGGCGATGGCTTTGATGGACTGAATCTGCAGCTCAGCGGACGCTTTGACGAACACAAGGCTGGCCATGACCACGCCGATGCCTACGGCAGTAATGACATCGACGAAAACGGTCAGAAACAGCACGACGATCATCAGTAGCTGATCTGCCCGAGGGGCTCTGGGGAGCCTCTTGAGGAATCGCCAGTCGACCACGTCGATGCCCACTTTCAGCAGTATGCCTGCCAGCACGGATAGCGGAATGTACTCGGCAGCAGGACCCAGGCCGAAAACGAAAGCGAGCAGGATGATTGCGTGGATCATGCCGGAAAGGGCGCTCGCGCCTCCAGCTTTGATGTTGGCCAGCGTGCGGATCGTGGCGCCAGCGCCGGCGATGCCGCCGAGCACTCCGGCAATGAGATTACCGAGCCCCTGACCGACCAGTTCTTTGTCTGAGTCATGGAACGTTCGTGTGACGTTGTCGGCAACCAGAGATGTCAGCAGGCTGTCGATGGCTCCCAGCGTTCCGACGACCATGGCGAACAGCATCATCTGCCCGAGCTGTTCGTAGCTGAATCTGGGTGTCTGAATCTCCGGCCAGGCGGACGGCACTGCTTCCAGCGTTGGTGCGCCGCCGAACCAGGCCACCATCAGAGACCCGACCACCAGCGCGATGAGCGGTGGCGGCAGCCAGCGACCGATTCGAGCGGGTGTCCAGATGCAGATTGCAAAAGCCAGCAGGCCGGGAAGCACGGCCTGCATGTTGGGATTCGATAAGCCGTCGGGGAGTACCCCCAGGGCGCTTACCACGCTCGTAGGGCTTGTATAACCCAGCAGAGGCTCGAGCTGCATGATAACGATGATGCAGCCGATGCCGGTCATGAAACCGGAGATCACCGGGTACGGCATCAGGTTGATGAAGCGGCCGATGCGTAACGCACCGAGCAGAATCTGGAACAGGCCGGCCATCATGACAACAGTAAATGCCATGGCGGGCTCGCCGGCATACTGAGTGAAAACACTGGCGGTGACGATCGTGATAGGCCCGGTTGGGCCGGAAATCTGCGTAGGCGTGCCCCCAAACAGCGCGGCGAAAAAGCCGACGCAGATCGCGCCGTACAGCCCGGCCATGGGTCCTGCACCTGAGGCAACGCCGAACGCTACGGCGAGCGGCAGGGCGACGATGGCCGCGGTGACGCCGCCGAACAGGTCGCCCGACAGGCTGTTCGGTGCTGGTCGGTTCATGCGGAAGAGTGTGGTTCGTTCGGTCAATTCGAATCCTTATCGCGCGAGTTACCCGGCTGCGTTGAGTTTTTGCTGTCTGGACATATAGTAAGCCTGACTTATTATATGTCACGCAATTCTGTAGAGGAGCGGCCAGTGCCGGCCGACGTCAGTGCCTATCGCAAGAAAGATATCGAAGCCCGAACCAGCCCCTGAATTCGGCTTTCTCGTTGCCGAGGTGGCGCGCCTCATGCGCAAGCGCTTCAACGATGCAGCCGCTCAGGTGGGGCTCACGCTCGCACAGGCGCGGGTGCTGGTTTATCTCGACCGCAATGAAGGGATCAGTCAGAAATCTCTGGCTGAAATACTGGAAATCCAACCAATCACGCTGCTCAGGCAAGTGGATCGGCTAGCGGAATCCGGTCTTCTGGAGCGCAGGCCGAATCCCACCGATCGTCGGGCTCAGTGCCTGCATGTCACCGCCACCGGCCGTGATGTGCTCGAGATGGTCTGGAAGGTGGGTAGGGCGGTGAATGCCAACGCGTTCGATGGCGTGGATGCGGATGATCGCGCAGCCATGGAGGCTATTTTGACTGTCGTGCGTGACAACCTTTCTGTGCGCGTGCGCGCTGGGGAGGAGGCTTAGATCGTGGCCGAAGCGAGGCCGCAGCAGTCTTCGCAGGCGAATCTGGAGGTCGTCGACCAGGAGAGGCAGGAGGTGCGCAGACGCAAGCCTTTCCTCAGGGTGTTTCTGTTGTGGGTCGTCCCCCTCCTTGCGGTTACCGCAGGCATTAAGCTTTATCTGGACGGCGGTCGTTTCATCGCGACGGAGAACGCCTACGTCAAGTCGGACAAAGTACTGATCAGCCCGGAAGTCAGCGGCACCGTGGTGGAGATGAGCGTTCAGGACAATGATTGGGTTGAGCCCGGGGATGTACTGTTCCGGCTGCGGGACGATACCTACCGCATCGCTGTAGCGCGCGCCGAGGCGGCGCTCAATCAGGCGCGTATAGAAATCGACAGCGACAAGATAGCCTACGAGCAGGCGCTGCAGGAAATCGAGCTGAACGAATCCGACGTACAGTTCGCGACCACACAGTTCAAGCGTCAGCAGGAGCTGCGCAGGAATGATCTCGGCACCATCGAAGACCTGGACCGATCCCGTTACGAACTGGATGCCGCCACCAAACGCGTGCAGGTTTCCACCCGGCATGCGGCGCACCTTCTAACCCGCCTGGCGAACGACACGGAACTCCCGGCGGATGCGCACCCGAATGTGCTCGAGGCCCTGGCGGTGCTCGATCAGGCACAGCTCGACCTTGCGCGCACAGTGGTCACGGCGCCGTTTGCAGGCGTGGTTACCAATATGCCCCGCCCAGGCGACTACATAGAGAAAGGTCGTCCGTCTCTCGCTCTGGTTTCGCATACCGACATGTGGGTAGAAGCGAACTACAAGGAAACTCAGCTCACCCATGTTGCCGTCGGTCAGCCCGTGACCGTTTCAATCGATACCTATCCCGACGAGCGGTGGCGCGGTGAGGTGCAGAGTATCGCCGAGGCGACCGGCGCGGAGTTTGCGCTGCTGCCGCCACAGAACGCCACCGGCAACTGGGTGAAGATCGTGCAGAGAATTCCCGTTAAAATCCGACTGAAAGCGCATGCGGGTGCTCCTGCACTGCGCATGGGTATGAGCGCGGAAGTGGAGATCGATACGGGATTCGAACGTTCCTGGCACGATCTCATACCGGACTGGTGAGCCGCGAAAACGAACCCCATCCGTTGATGATGCCGAGCCTGGTGCTCGGTACTTTCATCTGTACGCTCGACTCCACCATCGCGGCGGTTGCGCTGCCGCATATGCAGGGCACCTTCTCCGCGAATCAGGAGCAGGTGGCCTGGGTGCTGACTTCCTACATCGTGATGTCGGCCATCATGACATCCATGGCTGGTTATCTGGCAGACCGGTTCGGCCGGCGGCGGCTTTACCTGGTATCCATTGCGGGCTTTACGTTCACTTCTCTGTTGTGCGGGCTGGCGATGAATCTCGAGGAGATGGTGATCTTCCGCATTCTCCAGGGTGCTTTCGGCGCAGCGATGATCCCGCTCGCGCAGGCCACAGTTCTGGATACCTATCCGCCGGCCAAGTATGGCCAGGCCATGGCCATGTTCGGAACCGGCGTCATGTTTGGACCCATCATCGGCCCGACCCTTGGCGCGTGGCTGATTGACCTGGACAGCTGGCGTTGGGTTTTCTTCATCAATCTGCCGGTGGGCGTGCTGGCATACATGGGCGCTCGCGCGACTGTGCCGAGTACGGATCAGGACAGTGCCCGGCCATTCGACTTCTCCGGCTTTGCTTATCTGGCGCTTTGCATTGGTGCGGTGCAGCTCATGCTGGACCGCGGCAACGCACTGTCATGGTTCGAATCCATGGAGGTCGTCATCGAAGCGTTCGTGGCGGTTGCCTCGGGCTATATGTTCGTTGTGCATATTTTTACCCACCGGCAGCCGTTCATTACCCCCGCGATATTTCGAGACCGCAATTTTGCTTCTGCCACCATCATCAGCTTCGCGGTGGGGTTCAACATGATGGCGACGATGGCGCTTCTGCCGCCTATGCTGCAGAGTCTCCTGGGCTATCCCGTCATGCTGACCTGTTGGATTCTGGCACCCCGAGGCGTGATGCTCGGCTTCTCCTTGTCATCGGGCTTGTGCTGGGCGCAGCTTCCCTGCTGTTGATGACCACCTTTGACCGTAACGTTACTCCGGAACTGCTCATCTGGTCGGGCGTCGTTCAGGGGGTGGGAATGGGGCTTACGTTCGTGCCCTTGAGTTCCATCGCATTCATTACCTTGTCTGCCCGGTTCAGAAATGAAGCGTCGGGCATCTACAGCCTCGCCCGGAACATCGGCAGCAGCATCGGTATTTCGATCCTTCTCGGGTCGCTGGCCGTTTACTACCGAGCCAACCGTGAAGAGCTGGTGCCGCACATCTCTCCTTTCGCGGATGCGCTCAGATATCCTGAATTCTCATACCTCACCGAAATGGCGCAAACCCAGGGCTACGCCGTGCTCGACATGCTGGTCGATCAGGAGGCGCTGATGCTTGCCTACGTGGGAGACTTCAGAACCATGATGTGGTTGACGCTGGCGGTGATACCGCTCGTCGGTCTTCTGCGGTCGCACGCAACGCTGTCGACCTGATAGGCCACGGTGCTGTCTCCCCAGATCACACACTGGCTGATTGTGCCGTCGTCCAGCGTCAGACGTCGGTTGGTCGGGACCTGTGCTACGTCCAGAATCATTGCTCTGGCAACCGGTTCAACCAGGGTGGTGCTGGCAGCGCCGTATTCGAGCAGCCCGAAGGCGCGAAAAAATGCAGCACCGACGTAGGCACTCCCGAATGTCGTGTGTCTGGAGTTTCATTCAGCGCGTCCTTCCAGTCCGGGAAACGGGGCGCAGTTTCCCTCGGGTGTACCGCCTGCTTCTCTCAATGGTGCAGGGTGGAGAATATCTCCGCGAAGGTCGGTTCCCTGCGTATATTGAAGCGCCGGTGCAGGCGCGCGGCCACGTCGCTGGCGGCGATGATGCCGCGAATGAAGTGCGCCTGGTCATCCACGACCAGGCATTGCTGCTGGCCGTTGTTTCTGAGCACCTTGATGACATCTCCCACCGTCGCGCTCTGCAGCTGCCGGTAAGATAGCGCCTTGATGTCGCGCCTGGGCGTCATCACTTCGAACACGCGTATATGATCGCGCTCCTCGCCGTTGGCAACCCTGCAGATGATGCTGGACTGCGTGAGGTCGTCACGGGTGACGACGCCGATGAACTCGCCGTCGTCATCGACAACGATCTTCAGCCTGGCGTGGCTGTGACGCAGAAACCGTTCGGCGTCCACGGCACGTGCGGAGCCGTCGATAATCTGCGGCTGGTGGTGGCGGAAGTCGGTCAGCAACGACAGTGCCGACGAATCGGTGTCGAGGTCCCAGTACTCGTCGGGCTGCACGAGGTGGTCGGTGTCGTCGATGTTCTTAAGGGTCAGTACAGTCATGATGATTCTCTCTATCTGGCCGTGGCGCCGCTAGGGAGCGGCTGCCGGGTCAATCGGGGTTCGATGGGCGAGTTACGCCCGAGGATTTCAGATGAGAGGGAAGGCCGGCGGCGCGCGTGCCTGAGCACAGCCCGGGTGTCGGGAGAAAACGGCTTCTTTGGTCCGTCCGCTGACTGATTGCCCCTGACCGGGCAGAACGTCGGCGAGGATCGAGAAGCCGGTATCGGGCAGGAGGTCTGGGCCGTCCGCAGTGCCGTCAGGGTTGCCGCTGTCGAGGAGCCCGCTCGATACGGGTTCGAAATCCGCCGCGTTGCGATCGACACAATCCACGGCAGAAGCGGTTGACGCGACCGCACCGGCAATGAGTAAGAGCGCTGTAATCCAGTGTTTCATGCTGAAAGCTGCTTCTGGATACCTGGCTCGATCATACTCCGCGTACCCGCTCCGTCAAACCACAGGTCGTTTCAGGTGCAGCGTGTTGCTACCCAAATTCCAGAACACATCTACACTTTCTTCAGAAGACCGCTTCGATCGTGCCAACGACGGGTAGCGGCATCTGGTGCTATCTGGTCGAAAAATGAGAATAGCTGTGCCCGATAGCGCTGCAGAACCGCGTGAGAAGCGTACACACCGGGAAGAGACGAACTGTTAAATGGCGTGTTCCAACGTTTCATCACCATACTGATCCTGGTTGTGGCGCTTTCACGGCGAACGCTTTCGCGGAAGACCGTGTCAGATGCCTGAAGGTCGGTATGAGAGATTTCGTGAGCAAACCGGTCAGAAAAGAAGCGCTTCGGGAAGTGTTGAGCCGTTACATCTAGCGGGAAATGGCCGGCAACACGCCTTATCATGTGCCGATGAGCCATCTTGATCTGACACCCACTGCAGCGCAGCTCGGCCTCGGCATGGGCACTGAAGTCGTCTATGACAAGCGTGTGGACGTCTCCAACTGGACCCTGCCACCCTACAACCGCTGGTCTTTCCAGCATGTGCAGCAGATGACGCGTACCTGCCGGGTTGCTCGCGCTGCAACGCCGCAGCCATTTGAGCTGGATCTGCGCGACCTGGCAGGTTTGGAACCGATGCTCGAATGCACCTGGACGGATGCGTTCGCGGTCGTGCACGAGGGCAGGCTGGTCTTCGAGCAGTATCGCAACGGTATGCAGCCGGACACGCTGCATCTGATGATGTCCTGCAGCAAATCCATGACTTCGACGCTGGTTGGAATCGCGCATGAATCTGGGCATCTGTCGCTGAATGCGAACGTTGACCGTTATCTGCCCGAGCTTGCCAAATCTGCACTCGCCGATGCCAGCATCCAGAACCTGCTCGATATGCAGGTGGGTGTGCTCTGGAACGAAGACTACGAAGATCTCGAAGGCCACTGGCGCGATCTCGAAGTGGCCAGCGGCTGGCGCGAGCCGTACGAGGGATACGCATTGCCGCTCAATCAGCTCGATTACATGAAGACCCTGACCGACCGGGAAGGCGCGCACGGAACGGCATTTCACTACCAGTCCGTACTCACCGACGTGCTGGGCCTGTGCCTCGAGCGGGCGCTTGGAGAACGTTTCGACGCAGCTTTCGCGCGGCTAGTGTGGCAGCCGATGGGCGCCGAATACGATCTCGTCAGCATCATCGATCAGGGCGGCTACCCGGCGTTCGAAGGCGGGTTCAACTGCAGCCTGCGGGACTTCGCGCGGTTCGGCTGGATGATCGCAAGCGGTGGCCAGGCTATGAATGGCACTCAGGTGGTGCCCGGTCAATGGCTGGATGCCTGCCGTTTCCCGGCAGGCCGGCTCACGGAGATCTTTGCCCGAAGCGAATACGCCGAACTGATGCCGGGACATGCCTACCACAATTGCTGGTGGGTTCGTGATCCGCGGCGGGGCGTGCTCATGGCGCTGGGCATCCACGGGCAGCTCCTCTACATCGACCCCGAGCGGCGATTCGTCGCGGCGAAGTTCTCATCGCAACCGGCGCACGTGGACGCGGAGCTGTCGCTCATGCAATTTGAAGCCCTGGACGCACTATCGAAGGAAATGCCCACGTGAGAATCTATGGCGATACAGTCTCCGGCAACTGTATGAAGGTCAAACGCGCGGCGGACCTCCTGAGCCTCCCCTATGAGTGGGTGAATGTCGACATCGTCAAAGGAGAAAGCAAAACGCCGGAGTTTCTCGCCATGAGCGCTGCCGGACAGGTGCCGGTGGTCGAGTGGCCCGACGGTCGGGTGTTGTCTCAGTCCAACGCGATCATTCGTTACCTCGCTGAAGGCAGTTCGCTGCTGCCGGATGATGCGTTCGCCAGGGCGAAAGCAGACGAGTGGCTTTTCTGGGAGCAGTACAGCCATGAGCCCTACATCGCCGTCTGCCGTTTCCACATGCTTTACCAGGGTAAGAGTGAAAACGAGCGAGAAAGCTGGCGGGTGGCGCGCGGTGAGGTGGCGCTCGATCACCTCGACCGGGCGCTCTCAGATCGAAGCTGGCTCGTCGGAGAGGCGTTCAGCATCGCAGACATTGCGCTGCACGCGTACACGCACGTTGCGGACGAAGGTGGCTTTGACCTCGAGGCGCGTCCTTCTGTGCTGGACTGGATCGCCCGCTGCAACGATCGGTTTGCCGCTGGTTGATCTCTGTGTCGGCTCGCGCCGACCGATCGATATCCCGTATGACAAATATATTACGTATAGTAGTATTGTTTCTTGTCGTTATGTTGTGGGGAGAGCAGCGTGCCGAGAGGGGTCGTGCTGTCTGACGTCGATCAGAGACCGATACGGGGGCTCAGCGCTTCCGAGCGTGAGCATCTCCAGGGCATATTGCGAGATTTCGATGCGGCTGCTGAATGCAACTGGTCACTCGTCGGCTCCCTGAGTTACCGTCTATTCCATCCTGATATAGCCATCGAACCAGGGCTGCGTGATGTCGATATCGCGATGGTTCTTGAGCCGGGCCAAAATCCAGAAACCTTGCTTTCCGAAAGCGTTCTGAATGACTTTCACATCCTTCATGTGGCAAAGCAGGAACATGGTGGCTACTACTACCAGCTTCGCCACAAAAAATCGGATATAACAGTCGATGCGTTTACCCGCCCTCACCAGAGTCTTGACGTGCAGACGTTCAGGTGGGGGGACTTCCTCTTCAATGTCCAGGCAGGCGAAGAGACGCTTCTTCACGGCATCGAACATCTGCTGATGTGCAACAAAACGGCTTGCCCGATCGCCGTGAAGCGCGTTTTCAACGCTCGACTGGCCTGGCAAAGGGTTGATCAACAGGCCTTATTGCTTCTCTTCGAGAAGAGGCGGCAGAACCTGCAAAAGTATCTGCCGGAAAACCTGAAGACGAAACCTGCAAGGGACATTGTGACGTTCGCTCTTCGCTTGAAGCCCTCTTTTCGTGGAGTTGCACGTCCAACGCGAAGGCCATCTTCCATTACAAGCCATGGTCTGGCGGCTGAAGCACATTGTCCGATTGTCCCAGTGCACAACAGTATTTTCGCTGCGAATTTCATGGCTCGGCTCAGAAAAAAGTATTTCGGCGCGAAGATGCGAGCCTATGTGCTACTCACTGATCGGCGTTTGATTTAACGTGAATCCAAACGGGCCTTACTGGCCTGGGCAAGGTTGGCCAGACAAGTCTCTGTGTCTTCCCAGCTGATACAGGCGTCGGTAACACTCTTGCCGTATTCGAGGTCTGCCAGCGAGCCGCCCAGGTCCTGTCGCCCCTCGACCAGGTTTGATTCGATCATCACGCCGAAGATGCGGTCTTCACCGTCGCGTAGCTGAGCGCAGATGTCGTTGCATACGTTGATCTGTTTTTTGTGGTCCTTGCTGGAGTTGGCATGGCTCATGTCGATCATCACGCGGTTGCCGAGGCCCGCGCTTTCCAGCAGCCGGCTCGCGTAGTGCACCGACGGGTTGTCGTAGTTGGTCTTGCCGCCACCGCCGCGCAGGATCACATGGCAGTCCGGGTTGCCGGCAGTGCTGAAGATCGCGGAGTGGCCGGCTTTGGTGACCGACAGGAAAATATGCTCATGAGCTGCGGACTTGATGGCATCCACGGCGACCTGGATGGAACCGTCAGTGGAGTTCTTGAAGCCCACCGGGCAACTCAATCCGGAAGCGAGCTGACGGTGCACCTGACTTTCGGTGGTCCGCGCGCCGATGGCGCCCCAGCTCACCAGGTCACCCACGTACTGAGGGGTGATCGGATCAAGCGCTTCGGTGCCGGTGCCGATGCCGAGGCTGACGATATCGCGCAGAAGCGTGCGTGCTGT
>JAUIKX010000372.1 GCA_030430515.1 Gammaproteobacteria bacterium
CCGATGAGGTCGAGCAGCTCGAGGAGTTCCTCGGCGGTCTCGACAACACGCTGCCCCAGGCGCACAACGACTACGCCAACTTCCTGCAGCGCCAGGGCCGGCTGCGCGATTCCGTGGCGCAGTTTGCCGCGGCTGAGATCGCGCCGCTGGCTGAGCAGATCGACCGGGACAACGAATTTCCGAGAGCGCTCTGGCCGAAGATGGGGGAAATGGGTCTGCTCGGCATTACGGTTGAGGAAGCGTACGGCGGCAGTGATCTGGGCTACCTCGCGCATTGTGTGGTCATGGAAGAGATCAGCCGTGCCTCGGCATCTGTCGGCCTTTCCTATGGAGCGCATTCCAATCTGTGCGTCAATCAGCTCCGGCGTTTTGGCACCGAAGCTCAGAAGGCGCAATACCTGCCAGGGCTGATCTCCGGCGAGGCTGTCGGCGCGCTCGCCATGAGCGAGCCAGGCGCAGGTTCAGACGTGGTCAGCATGAAGCTGCGTGCCCGGGAAGATGGTGATGATTTCGTTCTCAACGGCAACAAAATGTGGATCACCAACGGCCCGATCGCCGATACGCTCATCGTCTACGCCACCGTCGACCCTGAGCTGGGCAGCAAAGGCATCACCGCGTTCATCATCGAGCGTGGTCAGGAAGGCTTCAGCACGGGGCAGAAGCTCGACAAACTGGGTATGCGCGGGTCGGATACCTGTGAGCTGATCTTCGAAGACTGCCGGGTCCCGAAAACCCGCGTTCTTGGTGAGGTCGGCCGCGGTGTGAACATCCTGATGAGCGGGCTCGACTACGAACGGGTGGTTCTGTCGGGCGGGCCGCTGGGCATCATGCGTGCTTGCATGGATCTGGTGCTGCCTTACGTTCACGATCGCGAACAGTTCGGCCAGCCCATCGGTACCTTCCAGCTCATGCAGGGCAAACTGGCTGACATGTACACGGTGATGAATGCCTCCCGTTCCTACGTCTACGCGGTCGCCAGGGCCTGCGACGACGGCAAGACCACACGATTCGATGCGGCGGGTTGCATTCTTTACTCAGCGGAGCGCGCGACCCAGATGGCGAGCGAGGCAATCCAGGCGCTGGGCGGCAATGGCTACATCAACGAGTTTCCGGCGGGGCGTCTTCTCAGAGATGCTAAGCTTTACGAGATCGGCGCAGGCACCAGCGAAATCCGCCGTATGCTCATCGGGCGCGAACTGTTCGATGCCACATGACGCGGGGCCGTATATAATGTGCGCCGCAAAATGCCCTTGAAGAGGATCCAAGCGTGTCCGCAGTGAAAAAGTTATCTACCGCCTTCTTTTCCATCACCGTGGTGGCCGCTCTGTTTATGGCGCCTCTGGCCTCTGCCGTGCCTCCGGGAACAGCAGATGAGATCCGTGACCGAATGCAGCCCGTCGGCTCGCTCTGCCGGGCAGGCGATGATTGCGGCACGACGGTCGCGGTTGCGGCAAGCGGTCCGATGTCTGGCGAAGACGTCTACAACCAGTACTGTTTCGCCTGCCACGCCGCGGGTGTGAGCGGCGCACCGATGCTGGGCAATGCAGAACAGTGGGGCCCACGCGTAGACAAGGGCATGGAAGCGCTCATGCAGAGCACGCTGAACGGCATCAACGCCATGCCCGCCAAAGGCACCTGCGCAAGTTGCTCCGATGAAGAACTGCAGGCTGCAGTCGAGCATATGCTTCCCTGATCAGGCCTTTTACTGGGAGAGTCCGCTCTCCCAGTCCATTGCACGATAACCGAGCGCTTCGGCCACGTGCTGTTGGCCGATGACATCGCTCCCGGCAAGGTCGGCGATCGTCAGCGCGACCCGCAGCATCTTGTGATAGCTGCGGGCGCTCAAGTCCAGCTTCTCCGACGCCCGGCCCAGGATTGCCCGGGCTGGCTCATCGGTCAGATTCACCAGGTCTTTTCCCTCGATTTCGGAATTGAGGCGCTCGCTGCGTGCCAGCTGGCGCACGCGTGCCTGTGTGATCGCGTTTCGCGCCTCCTCGGCACCTGTCCTGCTGTTGGTTTCGGCCAGGCGATGCGCGGGAACC
>JAUIKX010000102.1 GCA_030430515.1 Gammaproteobacteria bacterium
GGGTTGCTTGACAGCGGCAACGTTCCAATGGGCCTGGTAGCGATGCCCGGCGAGTGCTGCAAGGGCGCCACTACGGGCCAGGAATTCCAGGGTCTGCCTGTCGGCGCCGCCACGACTCGTCAATGCCTGCACGTCTGCGAACGGCTTCTGCCGGCGTGCGCTGACGATCCGTTCGCCCGCCGTCTGCTGCAGCCCCTTGACCAGCCGCAGCCCGAGGCGTAATGCCGGTTGTTTCCGGCCGCAGTCTTCAAGCGTGTGGTGCCAGTCGCTGACCGTGACATCGACCGGCCTGACTTCAATCCGGTGACGCCGGGCGTCCTGAATGATCTGTGATGGTGAGTAGAAGCCCATCGGCAGACTGTTGAGCAGCCCCATGTAGAAGGCCGCCGGTTCGTGCCGCTTGAGCCAGGCTGAAATGTAGACCAGCAACGCGAAGCTCGCTGCATGAGACTCCGGAAAACCGTACTCACCGAAGCCTTTGATCTGGTTGAATACCCGCTCCGCGAACCCCCGGTCGTGGCCACGTTCGAGCATGCCGTCGATGAGCTTGCGTTCAAAATGGCCAAGCCCACCACGACGTTTCCAGGCCGCCATGGCGCGTCGCAACTGGTCGGCTTCGCCAGCACTGAATCCGGCTGCGACCATGGCGAGTTCGATGACCTGTTCCTGAAAGATCGGTACGCCCAGAGTGCGCTCCAGCACCCGTCGCACGCCGTCACTCGAGTAGGTGACCGGCTCCAGCCCCTGTCTGCGGCGCAGGTACGGGTGCACCATGTCGCCCTGGATGGGCCCCGGGCGCACGATGGCCACCTCGATGACCAGGTCATAGAAACAGGCGGGTCGCAAGCGTGGAAGCATGGCCATCTGGGCGCGGGATTCCACCTGGAACACGCCGACACTGTCACCGCGCTGAAGCATCTCATAGGTTTTCGCGTCTTCCGCCGGAATGTCGCTCACGCGCATCCGCCGGCCGCGGAGCGCCTCAACGGCCTGCAGGGTTTTGCGGATGGCGGTGAGCATGCCGAGCGCCAGCACGTCCACCTTGAGCAGGCCCAGCGATTCCAGGTCGTCCTTGTCCCACTGAATGACGGTTCGCTCTTCCATAGCGGCATTTTCCACGGGCACGAGCTGCGACAGAGGTCCCTGGGAGATGACAAACCCACCAACATGCTGGGAAAGGTGCCGGGGGAACCCGAGGATCTCGTTGACCAGATAAACGAACCGCTCGATGAACGGGCTTTCAGGATCAACTCCGGCGCTGCGCAGCCGTTCGGCCAGCACCTCGGGTTTGTCCCACCAGGACAGTGACCTGGCGAGCAGGTCGACCAGGTCCTGATCCATGCCCAGCGCTTTGCCGACATCGCGAATGGCGCTCTTCGGGCGGTAGGTGATGAGCGTGGCCGCAAGCGCGGCCCGGTCCCGTCCATAGCGTTTGTAGATGTACTGGATCACTTCCTCGCGGCGCTCGTGCTCGAAGTCCACGTCGATATCCGGCGGTTCGGCCCGTTCTTTGGATATGAAGCGCTCGAACAGTACGTGCATGCGGGAGGGATCCACCTCGGTCACATGCAGGCAGTAGCACACGGCAGAATTGGCTGCCGAGCCGCGACCCTGGCACAGAATGCTCCGGCCGCGGGCAAACTGAACGATGTCCTGAACCGTCAGAAAGTAGTACTCGTAAGATAGTTCGCTGATGAGTGCGAGTTCGCGTTCGATGAGGTCGAGGGTTTCCGCCGGCACGCCTGAAGGCCAGCGCTCCGCAGCACCGGCCATGGTCAGTTGACGCAAATAGTCTGCGGCGCTCAGATGTGCAGGTACGAGGTCTCGTGGATATTCGTAGCGCAGCTCGTCCATGCTGAATGTGCATCGCTCGGCGATACGCAGGGATTCCTGCAGCATCTCCGGTGGGTACAGCTTCAGGAGCTCGTCCAGCGGCCGCAGGCAGCGTTCGGCATTCGCAAACCCTGCACGGCCCAGCTCGGCAACTGAGCACTTGTGACGGGTGGCGGTGAGCACGTCCTGCAACGGCTGGCGCCCTGGAACATGCAGGTGCACGTCGTTCGTCGCTACGACGGGCAGCCGCAGACGGGAAGAGAGGGTGAGGGCGATGGCTGTGCGGTGCAGATCGTCATCGCCGCGGAAAAGCTCCAGAGATAGCCATAGACGCGGAGCGTCCGAACGGTTCTTCAGCGTTTCAATCAGTGTCTGGCCCTGCTTAACGAGGCTGCTTATGTCGTTGCTCGCTGCGTGCTCTGCGGCATTCACCGGCCAGATCACCAGGCAATCGCTCAAGCCCCAGCGGAAGTCGTCGAGCACTGCCCGGTAGGTGCCTTTCGGAGCCCGTCGGCGCAGCTTGGTGATGAGCGCCGAGAGCTGTCCGTAAGCGGCTCTGTCAGGCGCCAGCAGGATGAGCTTCAGGCCTTCTTCGAGCTGAAACTCGCTGCCGACAATCAACGTAATGCCATGTTCTTTCGCAGCCATGTGCGCTTTGGCAAGGCCCGCATAAGAGCATTCGTCGGTTATGGCAATGGCCTGATAGCCCATGGCCGCAGCCGTCGCCACGAGCTCTTCCGGATGCGATGCGCCCCGAAGGAAACTGTAGTTCGACAGCGCGTGCAGCTCTGCGAAAGACATTGGCTCAGCCGAAATAGCCATGCAGATACCATTGTGAAGAGGCTTCTCGAAAAGCCCAGCAGCGGGCGCCGCTGGTATGTTCCGCCACGTAGTAGTCGCGGCTCACCGCCTGTGACCACCAGCCGGTCTGCACCCGTTCAGGGCCCTCCAGAAGCCGCAGCTGGGTGACATCGATCGGGCGCGGTGGTGAGAACAGCCAGAGCGGTCGTCTGAGCGGCGCGGCCTGTGCCTGTCTCTGGGCCTGGCGAGGATCGATATGCCGCGCGTGCGATCTTTTGGTATGTGGCTTGTTGGTATATGGCTTGTTGGTATATGGCCTCTTCCTGCGTGGTTTGCGCTCCGCGGCCCACGCTTTTTCGGGGATGTGTGTATCGAGGCTCTGAAGGCGCATGCAGGCCTGCATACCGAGTCGGGCGCCGAGCTGGTCGAGCAGTTCGGCAAGCTCTGCTTCGCTGGCGTGCTGCTGGGCGTGGTCGTCGTTCAGATTGCCCTGAAACAGGGTGAGGCTCTCACTCTGCCACACCTCGAGGCCTGCGGCCTCGAGACCGACACCAAGAACGTCTTCAGGGAGCGCCGTGCGCTCCAGGTGCAGTTTGCTCACATCGAAAAAAGCCCGCAGGTGCTGCTGCGGTTTGCTCAGCGGCACCGGCATGTGTGCAGCCAGCGTCTGGTGATGGCTCAGAAAACGCCATTTCAGTAGTGCCGCTCCGAGCCCGCAGCTCGTCAGCCAGCAGCACAGCTCCTCGAGCAGATGCTGCATCGGCTCGTACAGCGCCTGCTTGCCCCGGATCGGGTCCAGGAGGTGCAGGCTTTCATTGAACTCGGCTGCGGGCACCAGCGCTTCGCGCGGGTCCGGCAGCCTGCCGTCAACGCGGCCGAGATAATCCACCAGCTCCTGACCGAAGCGCTGGCCGAGCTCTCTGACGGGAAGGCGTTGCAGCTGGCTGAAGGTTCGCAGCCCCATATTGGCCATGCGCTCGTACTGTTTTTCGCTGACCGGCAACGCCTGCAGGGGAACCTTTGCCAATTGACGGCTGCCGGAGCGGGCCAGCAGCAGGGCGCCTGACGGTGTTGAGCTGGTCCGCGGGACGACCTGGTGACCCAGCTGGTCGCAGAGCGTCATGACGGCCTGCTCCAGAGAGGAAAAGTCACCGAACAGGCCCAGGCTACGGCCCACTTCCAGTACCACTGCATCCGGCGGGTCGAGACTCACCTCGCTGCTGAAGCGGTAGAGCAGCGAGGCCATGAGCTGCAGCCGTGCACTGATTTGTGAAGGGTCTTCTCTGAGCTGCTCCAGCGTTGCGCCTTCGCTCGCCAGGCTCTGGGCGGTAGCCAGTGTGCTGCCGACTCTGACGCCGATGTCTTTGGCGCCAGGGTTACAATGAATCACCCGGTTGTCGCGCACGAGTATGCGGGGTGCCGTTTCCGGTTGCAGCCCCGCTCGACGTTCGGCCACCTCAAGCCCGAAGCAGGGAAAATGCAGCGCGAGCCACAACATCAGTGCACACGCTCCAGAGGGGCTTCGGCGGTCTCGCTGTGTTGCCACAACGGCAGGCCCGCCGCGGTCTGCTGCCGTTCGCTGCGCCAGAGCTCCAGCTGTGCCTGGACCGCCTGCGGGTCCGGCCTCGGTGCGGGTGGGTTCAGCGTTACCTTCAGGTTGGGCACGGCCCAGCCGCCACGGCGTTTGGCGATGTGTACGTTGAGTCTGTGGGCGTTCGTTGCTTGCGGCCGCTCGTCAGGCAGGTGCTCGAGGCGCAGGCGTAACGCGGCCATGGAGGCGCTCTCGAGGGCCTGTTCGGGCCGGAACAGGCAGGTCAGGGTTCGTCCCTGACCTGCGGCCACCTGAAGCCTCTGGGTATCCCGAGGGCGCAGGTAGCGCTCATCGAGCCAGGCGAGCGCGGCGCTGCAGGTGCCGGAGCGGCTGGCCTTTTCCAGCGCCCACAGCGCGTCCTGCGCGGCTTTCTTCTGCGTTCTCTGCTCACCTTGATCTCGACCGTGACGGATTCGAACAAGCAGAATTTTCGCCGTGTCGATGCCCAGAGATTCCAGCGCCGGGGCATAGGGTACGAACGGCGGGTCGATCCAGATGATCCAGCGCTGCCTGGCGCTCAGCGCTGCCAGGGCCGGGGCGAGCAGCTGCAGCTCGCCGATTCCGGCACGCGGCAGCAGCAGTTCGCAAAGGCTGCCCAGCGGCCAGCCACCCCCGGGCAGATGAGCGTCGAGGCAGGCAAATGAAGAGGGCTGCGTTGCCTGCGCCTTCTGTATCTGTCCGGCGCGCCATATGTCCGGGTGATGGAGAGGGTCCTGTGAGGTGGGCTTTTGCATGACAACTGTATCGATATCCAGCGGTCGATCAAAATAACTGTATGGATATACAGTTTCAAGGTTTTCCTGCCTCGTCAGCCTCTGTCCGGCATCAACCGGTGCCAGCCAGCGGTTTCCTCGGCGGCCCTTTGCTTCTAAAGTGGCCCCCTGACAAAGGGAGGGTACCCATGCGCATTCTGAAAATTCTGCTTCTGCTGGTGATTGCCGGCCTCATTGTGCTTGCGGTAGCCGGCCCGTTCGGCCCCGTACCAGGCGTGCGCCTGGGCGGCACCGAAACCACGCCGCCGGCACAGTGGTCGAGTATCGAGCTGCCGGACACCATCGTGCTCGGCACCGAGGGTGCGCTTCTGCCTCAGGCGCACAACCTCTGGATACTGGAGGACGGCAACGCGCTCTATCTGTTCGGCAACCGTGAAAGCGGCTGGGTGCAGACTGTCATGTCGTCACCCGCAGTGCGGCTGCGCATTGGTGACGACGTTTACCCGCTCCGGGCAGAAAGTCTGGAAGACGAGGAAACAATGCAGGCGCTGTACCAGAAGTACATCGCCCGCTATCGAGACGGCTACCCGGAAATCGTTGCCCAGATGCCGAAGCCGGAAGAGGCGCCGGCAATCGGCGCGCTGTTCCGCCTGAGCAGAATCTGAGACGACAAAAAGACAGTAAAGACAAGGGGATCTCATGAGCTTTCAATACGACCTGTACGTGATCGGCGCCGGTAGCGGCGGGGTGCGCGCGAGCCGCATGTCAGCGGCACGAGGGGCCCGGGTTGCCGTGGCCGAGTCCACCTATCTTGGCGGTACCTGCGTCAACGTGGGTTGCGTGCCGAAAAAGCTGTTCGTGTACGGCTCGCACTTCGCCGAGGAGTTCGAGGACGCGGCAGGCTTCGGCTGGCAGGTCGGTGAGCGGTCGTTTCACTGGCCGACGTTGCGGGACAATAAAACGGCGGAGATCGAACGTCTGAACGGCATCTATCAGGGGCTGCTCGACGGCGCCGGCGTCGATACCCATATCGGCCAGGCGAAGCTGCTCGATGCGCACACCGTCGAGGTGGCTGGTCAGCAGTACACTGCCGAAAATATTCTCATCGCCACCGGCAGCCGACCATGGGTGCCGGACTTCGATGGCCGGGATCAGGTGATCACCTCGAACGAGGCGTTCTATCTGGAGCAATTCCCGGAACGGGCTGTCGTCGTTGGCGGCGGCTACATTGCGGTCGAGTTCGCGGGCATCTTCGCCGGCCTAGGGGCGGAAACACATCTGGTCTACCGCGGTCCGCTGTTTCTCCGCGGCTTCGATGAAGGCATTCGACAGTTTGTCAGAGACGAACTTGCCAAGAAGCATATCCACCTGCACTTCGAAGAAAACGTGGAGCGTGTGTCCGATGACAGAACCGTGCACCTGACCAGCGGCGCGACCATTGCGGCCGATACGGTGCTCTACGCAACCGGGCGCCGGCCCAACACCGAAGGGCTCGGTCTGGAAAACGCCGGAGTGGCGCTCAACGAAGCCGGTGCCATTGCCGTTGACGACTACTTTCAGACCTCGACGCCGAACATCTACGCAATTGGTGACGTGATCGATCGCTTTCAGCTCACGCCGGTGGCGATCAGCGAGGGCATGTGCATCGCGCACAACCTGTTCGGCGAGGGGGAGAAGCGCAAACAGGACTACGACAACATCGCTACGGCCGTGTTCTGCCAGCCGAACATCGGCACCGTCGGCCTGACAGAGGAAGAAGCCAGATCGCGGTACGACATCGAGGTCTATGAGTCCACCTTCCGGCCCATGAAGCACACGCTCAGCGGCCGCGATGAACGCACCCTGATGAAGCTCATCGTGCGTCGTGAAGACGACGTCGTAGTGGGGCTGCATATGGCCGGGCCTGATGCGGGGGAGATCGTGCAGGGCATGGCTGTGGCGATGAAAGCGGGCGCGACCAAGGCCGATTTCGATGCGACCGTCGGTATTCACCCAACTGCTGCAGAGGAATTTGTCACGATGCGGGAACCGGTTCGATGAAACGCGCTTTCGCGATCGTGTTCAGCGCTCTGGCAGCGCTGCAGGTGTCGGCAGCCGAGCCGCAGGGCGTGGTTCTTTTTCTGGGCGATGGTATGGGGATCAGCACCGTGACCGCCGGCCGCATACTGGCCGGCCAACTGGCGGGCAGCACGGGCGAGGAGCATGAGCTGTCTTTTGAGCAGTTCGAACATGTGGCTCTGGTCAAAACCTACAATCTGGACCGTCAGGTGCCGGATTCCGCCGGCACCATGACCGCCATCGTGACCGGTCGCAAAGCCAACTTCGGCGCCATCAGCGTCGCGGGCAGCACGCCTCGAGGCAGCTGCATAGAAGCGCTCCAGTCTCCGTTGCCCACCTTGCTGGAGCGTGCCGAAGCGGAAGGGTTTTCCACCGGCGTCGTTTCCACGGCCCGTATCACCCATGCAACCCCTGCGGCGACCTATGCCCATGTCTCCGAACGTGACTGGGAAAGCGATGCAGACATGCCGGAAGCCGTACGCCTCGAGGGGTGCAGAGACATTGCCAGGCAGCTCGTGGAGTTCGACGTCGGCGACGGGCCGGATGTGATTCTGGGGGGCGGTCGAAGAAACTTTCTGCCGGTCGAACGTCACGATCCTGAGTATCCCGGAAAAACAGGCAAGCGCAACGACGGGCGTGACCTTGCCAAAGAGTGGTGGGAAGCTGCAGACGGGCGTCAGTACATATGGAACCAGGCGCAGTTCAATGCGCTGCAGCCGGGACCGAATCAGGTACTGGGACTCTTCGAACCCTCTCACATGCAGTACGAAGCCGATCGGGAGCGTGATGCCGGCGGCGAACCTTCTCTGGCAGATATGACCCGCTTTGCGCTTCACAGCCTTCTGGCCCGCGGGCAGCCGTTTTTTCTGGTGGTCGAGGCAGGCCGTATCGATCATGGGCACCATGCGGGCAACGCCTATCGTGCGCTGCACGATGTCATTGCACTGGATGCAGCGGTCGCCATTGCCAGAGACATCCTCGACGCCGAGCGGTCACTCATCGTCGTCACCGCGGATCACAGCCACACCTTGACCATTGCCGGCTATCCGGAACGCGGCAATTCGATACTGGGTAAAACCGGCCTCGGAGACTTTCAGTATCCGACGCTCGGCTATGCCAACGGTCCCGGCTACAGACAGACAGAGACTTTCGAGACGCTGAAGGATGTGGATACCGAAGACGAAGGGTTCAAGCAGCTCGCTGCGGTGCCCATGCCGTCGGAAACCCATGCCGGAGAGGACGTCGCGGCCTATGCGCGAGGCGTTGGCGCTCACCTGGTACGTGGGGTGATGGAGCAGAACGAGCTGTATGACGCTTTGTATATGGGGCTTTTCGGAGCGCCGCGCCGATGAGCTATCTGGAGGATCTGTTCAATTTTCTGGATGCGCTGCTGGGCAGCGCGGTGTACTTTCCGTTTGCCCTGCTGGGCGTCGGCGTGCTGCTCACGCTGTACCTCGGCTTTCCACAGGTACGCTATTTCCGGCATGCTTGGCGGGTGCTGCGCGGTAAATACACGGCAGACGACGCACCGGGCGATACGAGCCATTTCGAAGCTTTGTCGACCGCCTTGTCAGGCACGGTGGGTACCGGCAATATCGGCGGTGTGGCTTTTGCCATTTTTCTGGGCGGTCCTGCCGCCCTGTTCTGGATGTGGGTAACGGCTTTTCTCGGCATGACAACCAAGTTTGCCGAAGTCACCATTTCCCACCGGTATCGGGTTGAAGACGAAACCGGCCGCATGGCCGGCGGCCCCATGTACTACATGGAGCATGGTCTGGGCATGAAGTGGCTGGCGGTTTTCTTTGCCGTTGCCACGGTGATCAGTTCGTTCGGCAGCGGCAACCTGCCGCAGAGCAACAACATGGCAGCCGGCCTCGAAACCTCTCTCGGCATTGCCCCCTGGTTGTCCGGCGCCGTTCTGGCCGTGCTCCTGGGGCTGGTGATCGTAGGCGGTATCCGGCGTATCGCAGTGGTGGCTGCGACCATCGTTCCGTTCATGGGTGTGTTGTACGCCGTGGCCGCGATCGCAGTGGCGGTTTCGAACTTCGAGCAGATCATTCCTTCTTTTCTGAGTGTATTCCAGGACGCGTTCACCGGCTCTGCCGCCGCCGGCGGATTTCTCGGAGCGACCTTTGCCTACGCCTTCAATCGCGGCGTGAACCGGGGGCTTTTCTCCAACGAGGCAGGGCAGGGGTCGGCGCCCATCGCCCATGCCTCGGCGCGAACGGACGAACCGGCTTCCGAAGGTATGGTGGCAATTCTCGAGCCGTTCATCGACACGCTCATCATCTGCACGCTGACAGGGCTGGTGATTCTGTCCTCCGGTGTTTGGAAGGAGAAATTCGAGACCGACTTCGCCGCTACGGATACGGAGATCGTGACCGGTATCTATTCGGAAGGCGATGCCACCCATGTGCAGCAACTGTTCGCGCACATGGATCTGAACCCGCCGCCGGATGACCCGGTGCAGGCTTTCAGCGGAACGCTGGCGGTACGGGCAGGGCGTCTGGACACGTCTGCGGTGACCGTGCTGCACAACCGTTCCATTTCCGAAAACGTGCGTGTATTTGTGGGAGACGACGCTTATATCGGTGAGCTGACGGTGGTCGATGGCCGGGTGGACAATGACGGTGTGCGCCTGGTGGGCGAATCGCTGCTGCATTCCGTGCCGCTCACTGCAGAAGCATTCAAGCGCAGCTTTCTTGGTGCGTACGGTCAGTTCGCCGTCACTCTGGGGCTGGTGCTTTTTGCGTTCTCAACGGCCATTGCCTGGTCGTACTACGGCGATCGCGCCATGACCTATCTGTTCGGTGCCGCTGCCGTCATGCCTTACCGCGTGGTCTACGTCATCGGCTTTTTTCTGGCGACCATTGCCGACACCTCGATGATCTGGCTCATCTCCGCGGTGACCCTGGCGCTCATGACGTTGCCCAATCTGCTCGGCCTCGTGCTCATGCGCGGGGAGATCCGCGAGCTGGCGAACGGCTACTGGCGCAAGGTCACCTCGCAGGATTCGCAGAGCGCATAAACCTGTCCCGGCGAGCCGCTCATTTCCAGCATCGCGCTGAGCCGGCTCACTGTCTGGTAGATGGTTCCAAGCGGGCTGCCGTTGACTTCCGCACTCGCGGAGCGGTCGTCCATCAGGCTGGACAGCAACTCCGCTCGTGGATCCACGGGCGGGCTGAGATCGCGCACGATCCAATCGTCGAGGCCTGCAAGCTCTGCTGCTGCGTCGATGGCTGCCTGCTTGCCGCCGAGTGCATCCACCAGACCGTGGTCGAGCGCGTGGGTGCCGCTCCACACCTGTCCCTGGGCAAGAGCCTCTACCTGTTCCGGGGACAGCTGGCGGCCGCGAGCCACCAGGTGCACGAATTTCTGGTAGGTGCTGTCCACGGAGGCCTGCAGGATCCGCTGCATCGGTGCAGACATGGCTTTCGCGGGGCTGAAAACACCTGAAATCGGGGCGGTGTCTATGCCATCGCCTTGAATGCCCAACGCAGCCAGAGACTCCTCGAAGGAAGGCACGATGCTGAAAACGCCGATGGAGCCGGTAACCGTACCCGGGTGTGCGAACACCCGGTCAGCGGTGGCGGCGATCCAGTAACCGCCGGATGCGGCGACGTCTGCCATGGAAATCACCACCGGCTTGCCGGCCAGCTGTGTCAGCTCCAGCTCCTGGCGAATGATCTCGGACGCGAAGCTGCTGCCGCCGGGAGAATTGACCCGCAGTACCAGCGCAGCCACCGAGTCGTCGTGCCTGGCTTCCCTGATCTGTTCCCGCACTTCCCGCGCCGAGATGAAGCTGCCGCCCGGGTTGTCCATAAATATGGCGCCTGAGGCATGGATCACTGCAACTG
>JAUIKX010000103.1 GCA_030430515.1 Gammaproteobacteria bacterium
TACGATTGCCGGAGCCAGATCTTCAACCGTGCCGAGCGGCCGCGACCAGAGCAGCCGCCCCGATCCGAGATCCACGGCCAGCAGCTTGCCCCAGGGCGGCTTCGTGCACGGCAGCCCAAGGCTCGATAGAAAGGGACGTCGGGCCATGAGATATGGCGTGCCGTGCATGGGCGCCACCTCCCAACCACCACCCTGCCAGCGTTCCGGGCTTGCTGCGTAGGCGTCGCGGGGAATCAGTACCACCACGACCGCTGCCGCATTGACGTTCACCACGGCGACCTGACGCGCCTCATCGATGGCCACCCCCCCCCAGTTGGCGCCGCCGGGATATCCGGGGTTGATGATGGAGCCCTGCAGCGAGGGCGGCGTGTAGGTGCCTTCAGAGCGGTAACGTCGAATCAGCCTGCGACACTCGAGCCGGTCGAAAAACAGAACACCGAACGCATCGCTTTCCAGCACCGGGCGGTCATCCACCAGAGCCGGCAACGTCGAGTAGGGTTGCGTCGCGGAAAGCTGCTCTCCCGGCACATCGCTCCGCGGCACCGGCCGTTCCTCCACATCGAAGAGCGGCTCTCCCGTATCCCGGTGGAAGATGAAAAGCTGGCCGGTTTTGGTCACCACGGCTACAGCGGGCACCTCACCGCTGGCCGTCTGCAGGGAAAAACGGGTGGGTTGAGACGGCACGTCGTAGTCCCACACATCGTGGTGCACGAGTTGCTGATGCCAGCGGACAGCACCGGAAGTTGCGTCCAGAGCGACCAGGGAATTGGCGTATCGGTTGTCTCCCAGCCGCTCACCACCGAAAAAGTCCGGGCTCGGCGATGAGGTGGAGACGAACACCAGCCCCGCCTCCGCATCGGCCAGCAATGGCGCCCAGGCATTTGCGGCACCGGTCACGTCCGCACTGTTGCCCGACCAGCCCTCGCGGACCGCATCAGCCGGATCTCGCGGAACAGGATCCCATGACCACAGCTCCGCACCACTTCTGACATCCAGCGCGCGGACGATACCCCGCTCCGATCGAACGCGGCCGTTGTCGCCGATCGCCGAACCGACGATCAGCCGATCTCCCAGCACCGCCGGTGGTGACGTGATGCCGTAGTGCCCATCTGCCGCTCCGCCAGCGCCTTCGGACAGAGCAACCCTCCCCCGCGCGCCGAAGTCGGCACACGGTTCGCCAGTGCGAGCATCCAGAGCAATCAGCTCGCCGATCAGCGTGCCCAACAGCAGCCGATGTGGGCACTCGGTTGAGTCGCCATGCCAGAGGCTCACGCCACGGGAGGCGCTCTCCGAATACCTAAGCTGACGGTCGAGGCCGGCATCGAAACGCCACAGAACCTCGCCACTTGCCGCATGGATTGCAAACACCTCGTTGGCGCTGGTGCTGACGAACAGCCTGCCGTTCCAGAACAGCGGGTTGGCCTCGAAGGTGTGGCCCTTTCGAACGAAGTCCTGACCGAGACTGCCGAGGTTTACCGACCAGACAGGAGACAGATCTCCTACATTCTCAGGCGCAATGTTCACCAGCTCGGTGTGCTGGCGGCCGCCTGCGCCCCCGTACTGATCCCAGGAGTGTGCCTGGCCCAGCGCCAGGCAGAGAAAGAAGCCTGAATAGATGCAGCGCATGTTGAATCTCCGTAAACCACGTTGCCCTCTTTATCTCAGAACCCCGCTCCGTGTGGGCGTTTCAGGGCACAGAGGGACGGATTCAGGGACCCAGGGACGAACGGATGTGCGCGACCCGGGTCGCGCTCACCGGCACGGTAGTGCCATCTTTCAGTGTGAGCATGTGCTCAGCACCGTTGGCCTGCAGTTCGGCGACCGCCGCCATATTGACGATGGCGGAACGGTGCACACGCTCGAACCCCAGAGGCGCAAGCTCCGACTCGAGGCTTGCCATGGTCTGGCGGATGGGGAAGCTTCGCTCGCCGACGTTGAGAAGCGCATAGTTTCGCGCGGCCTGTATCCAGCTGATGTCCGCGACATCGACGAAAAACTCCCGGTTCAGCATTTTTACCAGGAACCGCTCCCGCGGCCGCTCGGGCGCATGTTCCGCCTCGCCCGGAAAGCTCGCCTCACCCTGAAGCCGGGCGAGCGTGAAGCGGTAGAAATACAGAAACACCACGATGAGCAGGTAGACGAGCAGCATCTTTCGCGACTCATACAGAAACGCGAAGGCCCAGCTTCCGCTCAGGTCGTACCGATCGCCGAGTATCGGGAATACGGCCGCGCGAAGGCCATTCATGCAGAAGAAGTGCAGCACCGTAAATGCGAGCACCGCCAAAGCATGCGTCAGCCACCTCAACCAGCCGGCGGCAAACGAAAGCGGCCACCGCTCGTGGAACCAGAACACCACGGGCAACAGCACCAGTACAATGAGTCCGGCTGACCCTTCGAGCACCCAAGGCTGCCAACCGGATGGCAACCCGAGCCTTGCGCGGTCCATGATTTCGGAGGTTGCGAGGATGACCGTTACCAGAAGCACCACCGCCAGCGCCACCGCCGCCTCCCAGCGCCGTCGGTGCGCAAGAAAGCGCTGGAGTGTTGCCATGACCGGTTCTATTCCGGCAGGCCCAGCACCCGCTTGGCGAGAATGTTGAGCTGTACCTCCGACGTCCCGCCTTCGATGGAGTTGGCCTTGGAGCGCAACCAGGCCTGCGTCACACCGAGGTTCGGGTCATCGTCCGCCCAGCCGAGCCCGGCGCTCCCCAACACCTGCATGGTGAGGTCGTAGCGGTTCTTATTCTGCTCCGTGCCGTAGTACTTGAAGAACGATGACTCGGCGCCCGGCGCCCTGCCGCCCTGCGCTTCCTCCGTCGCCAGACGCATGCGCAGCCCAAAGCTGCGATCGTTCATCCGGTGACGGAGAATGGCGTCGCGCAGGCTGGGGTTGGCGATGCGGCCGTTTTCAACCCCCAGAGTACGGGCAGCCAGCGCCTCGAGTGATTCTTCCTTCTGCCCGCGGTTACCGATGCCGCCGATAGACGTGCGTTCGTACTGCAGCAGCCGCTTTGCCACGGTCCAGCCCTGATTGACCTCCGAAACCACGTTGCTTTTCGGCGCGCGTACGTTGTCGAAGAACGTCTCGCAGAACGGCGACAAACCGCTGATCAGTTTGATGGGCTTCACCGTGATGCCCGGTGTGGTCATGTCGAAGAGTATGAAGGTGATGCCCTGGTGCTTGGGCGCATCGGGTGCGGTGCGCACCAGACAGAACATCCAAGCACCCGAGGTCCAGATCTTCTGACCGTTGATGATGTAGTCGTCGCCGTCTTCTACCGCCGAGGTGCGCAGGCTCGCAAGATCAGAACCCGAACCCGGCTCGCTGTAGCCCTGACACCACCAGATCTCTCCTCGGGCGATCTTCGGCAGATGCTCAGCTTTCTGCGCTTCGTTGCCGAACTCCAGCAACGCAGGCCCAATCATGCTGATGCCCATCCCCTGGTGCGCCGGACGGGCGTTGATCCGCCGAAGCTCCTCCTGAAGCACCTGGTTCTCCTCCTTGGAGAGCCCAGCGCCGCCGTACTCTTTCGGCCACATGGGCACCGTGAAGCCGCGCTCTGCCATGCGGTCGAGCCAGACTTTGGAATCCGGGTTTTTCCAGGTGGCCCGGCGGCCGCCTCCCGGGTACTCATCCGCAGGCATCGGCGTGCGCATGCTTTCCGGGCAGGCCTCATTCAGCCAGCTTCTGATCTCTTCTCTGAACGGCTCGAGCGTCATGACAATTTCCTCCTCGACAACGCCGCAAGTGTATCATTCCCCTATGAGCTGGAGCCCTTTCAAACCGGAGGTGATGGCCGACCCCGCCACCGGTCATCAGCATCTTCTGCAATCCTGCCCGGTGCACCACTGCGCGGAGTTCGAGCCGCCGTTCTTCACGCTCTCACGCTATGAAGATGTGGAGGCAGCGCTGCGAGACTACCGCACGTTCTCCAGCCACTACGGTCAGGGTCCGCGGTTTACCGAACCCCAGGGGCTTCTGAGCGATCCGCCTCAGCACACCCGCTATCGAACAATCCTTCAGCAGGCGTTCACCCCCCGGGCCATGACGGTCCTCGAACCGCAGGTCATCGCTCTGACCGGGAGGCTCGTCGATGCGCTGGCGTCGGGGCCAGCCCAGTTCGACCTGCACGATGCCTTCGCGTTTCCACTGCCTGTGACCATCATTGCCGACATGCTCGGCGTGCCGGCAGAAGACCTCGAAACGTTCAAGCACTGGTCCGACGTTCAGGTTGCGGCCATGGGCGCAGCAGACCCTTCGATCTACGCGGAAGATCAGCAGGCGTTCTTTTCCTATCTGCAATCCCGGCTGAAAAAAAGACGGGAAGCGCTTGCCGCACAGGCCGATGTCCCAGACGACCTGCTGACGCTCATCGCACGTGAGGTCGAGGATGTAGACGATGCACAGTCCATGCTCCAGCAGCTTCTGGTCGGCGGCAACGAAACCACCACGTCGCTGATCACCAATGCCGTCTGGCGGTTGCTGCAGCATCCCGAGCAGTGGCAGGCCCTTATCGAAGAACCGGATCTCGCTGATGCGGCCATCGAGGAAAGCCTGCGCTTTGACCCGCCCGTGCTGGGCCTCTACCGCAACACGACACGAGAGGTCACGCTGCACGGCACCACGATACCCAAGGGTGCAAAGGTGCTGATCAACTATGCAGCGGCCAACAGGGACGGATCCGTGTTCGACGCACCGGATCAGTTCGACATACGTCGCCCACGCAAGCGGCACATGTCGTTCGGGCTCGGCATCCACATGTGTCTCGGCGCGCCGATGGCTCGCATGGAAGCCACCATTGCGCTACGTGCGCTCGCCGAGCAAATTCCGCAACTGTCACTTGTCAGCGACGGAGAGCGCATCGCGCCGTTTTTTCTATGGGGACGCAAAACCCTGCCGCTCCTCAGGCTGAGTACCCACTCCTCGTACTCCTCGTACTCCTCGTAGTCCTCGTAGTCCTCGTAGACGCAGGATTCGGGTCAAGCGCGCTGCCTCAACCGGTAGCGCCAAAGTAGGATGAGCGCCAGCCCGGCAAGCAGTGCCAGCATCAGCGTCCACCACCAGAACGCGTGCACCTTCTGCTCAATCGGGCTCGAGCACCCCACTTCTCCACTCTGAGCCTCAATCGCTTCGCGGAACTGCCAGGCCGGTCCCACAGGCTCAATCAGCGGCCGCTGCGCTGCAGTTGCACCCCGCAGCAAACAGTAGATATCGGACAGCATTGAGTCGTTGTTGGCGTAGTAGCTGTGCGCCAGGAAATCCCTGGTCAGGCTCGAGGCATTGATGGCATCGAACCCAGCGATCTCCACATCCAGCAGGCCGCTGGCCACCTGTCCGGCCCGGGGTTCCTGCTCACGGATCGACCTGGATACATACAGCGCAACATCGTCATCAGCTACATAGAGCGTCGTGCGACTGGCTAATTGCGGCAGCACGTTCAGAAAATGCTCTTTGAACCGCCGTGCCGACACGTCAGGTGCCGCCAGCACGAGCTCATCGAACAGACGCTGCTGGTCACCCGCCAGCACCCGTTCACCGAGCGCCTCGGTGACCACCCGGTTACCCATACTGTGGGCGATCAGGTGTACCTTGCGCACACTGGTGCTGCTGCGCACCAGATCGAGAAACTGGTTGAGCGCGACGGTGGAATCGTCTGCCGCATCCATGTCCGATATATACGCGCCTGCTTTACCCCGCGAAGGCCAGGAAAACAGCATTGGAATACCGCCGAGCTGCACGTCCAGATCCAGATCGTAAGCCACTTGAGCCGCTCTGCGGGCAGCGTCTTCGAATGAGGTGGCATAGCCATGAACATAGACGAACGCCTCGTTCCTGGATTCGTCCACAACGGCGTCGATGGCGCTCGTCCAGGCGTCGAAATCCTGTCCCATTGATTCCAGACGCGTGATGACGACGTCTACCTCCGGGTCTTCGTCGCGGAAGGCTATCGTCAGGATCGACAGCGGCCGTTCGATCGCACCCGTTTCGTGATCCGAAGGAAACGACACTTCAAACCGACCCACTTCCAGGGCGCTGCCGATGGTTCCGGCATAGAAATCGTTCGGCGCGCAATCGAGGCTGCGCCACGCAACTGCCGTCACGTTTTGACAACGCTCGCCACGCTCACGGTTCGTGCCGTAAAAGACGTCGACGGTGCGCAACTTCAACGACTTTTCTTCAGGCGACTGTTCTTCAGGCGAGGTGGCCATCGGTTCCTCTGATGACGGACCGGCCGCAGTTGGAGGCAGCTCATCGAGAATATCCCCGCTACCCGCTTCGATTTCAGCAATCAACTCTTCGAGATCCCGGTCTTCCCGCTCCGCCCTTTCCAGATCGGGAGCGCGTGGTGATGCGGACGCGGGCCTTCTGGCGGGACGCTCGGGGGCAGCCTGCGGCGTTTGCGGCAGCGCCGGCGGCAGAGGCGCGGGCCGCGGTGGTGGCGGGGGTGGTGGTGGCGGTGGCGGTGGCGGCGGCGCTACCTCAGAAGCCTCAGATGTGTTCGTCTGGTCTGGGGGCGCGGAAGCCTCCTGATTGGAGCAGCTCGTGAGCAGCACCAACAAACAGAGCAGCAGGTACTTCATCGCCAAACCCTTTCGCTTTGTTCCAAGCCTGAGGGATTGCGTAACGTGCGACCGTCATCGACACGACACAAATCCGCGATAAGAACCACTCTAGACGCGCGCGAATCTGAGGTTGAGTTTCAACGTACCCAGCATGATGCCGGGCTGGTGGAGAAAATCGTTGCCGTCGTCGTAATCGAAACCCGCCACACGGTCGAGCACCTCATTCCATGCCACCATCTGCTCGAGCCGCGACAGATGCGCACCGGGACATACCCGTGGCCCCTGGGAAAAGGACAGATGCCTGGAGCCGGCCTTACGATCCAGGCGCAGCTCATGCGGACACTCCCACTCCTCCGGATCCATGTTTGCTGCCGCCCAGCGCAGATGCAGAACGGAGCCTTTCGGCACGGGCACTCCCTGGAAGGCTACATCCCGTGACGTCATGCGCGTAGAAAGACCCTGAGTGGGAGCACGTAAGCGCATGCCTTCCTCTATGAACGATCGCAAACGCGACCGGTCTTCCTGAAGTGCAGCCCAGATGCCGTCCCGCTCAATGAGCAGTTCCACCTGTTCGGCCAGCGCGTACTGGGTCGTTTCCAGGCCGCCGATGACCATGGCGTAAACCACACCGTTGATCTCCCCATCCGTCAGCCTTCGGCCCAGGGGGGAGTATTCCACCCGCGTTAGAAAGGAGATCATGTCGTCACGAGGCGCCTTTCGGCGTTCGACGATCAGCTCATGGGTATAGAGGCGAAACTCTTCGAGCACCTCGAACTGCGACTTGACCTCGTTTTCTGGAAGAACACTTCGCGGCCCCGAGCCATAGACAAACGGCTTCACGCATCCGTCGCCAAAGTACTTCAGCAGCTCGATATCCGCCAGAGGCCAGCCCAGCACGTTGGCCATCACCATTTGCGGTAGCGGTTGAGCGAACTGTGAGACCCACTCAACCCTGCCCTCGTCGATCCAGCCGTCGATCAGCTCGCAGGCGGTGCGGCGGATCATATCCTCGTTGCGTGAACTGCCCGGCCCGACCCAGGGGTCTGTAAGCTCCTGGCGGTGGGCGCGCCACAACTCGGGGTTGGGACGCAGGGAGGCCATCGAGGCGACCATGACGTTTACCCTTGGGGAATCGAATGGATCGCCATCCGCCTCGACAAGTTGTCGCACCAGAACACTGGTGAGCGGCGGGAAGGCTTCTTCATCCCGCACCACCTGAGCGATGTCTGCGTGCTTGGAGAGAACAAATGCATCGGTGCCCGGCAGAAACCCCTCGCCATGCAACCGGTGAACCGGTGCCTGGTCGTGAAGGATGTCATAAGCCTCGTACCAGTACTCCTGAGCACCGGGAGCGAACAGGTCGACTTCATCCAGTGAACGCGGACACCGCATCATTCTCACCTACCAGGGGTGAATCTCGCCGTTCCACTTGTAGAACTTGCCGGAATCCGCCTTGGTGGCCCCGGCAATCACCGAACGGATGCCGCTGGCGCTTTCTTCCGCGGTGATCTCGCCGCTCGGCCCGCCCATGTCGGTCTGCACCCAGCCGGGATGCAGGATGGTGACCGTGATGGGTTCGTCTTTCCAGTCGATGGCGAGAATCTGACCGACCTTGCCGAGCGCGGCTTTCGTGGTCGAGTAGATGATGCGGCCGCCCATGGGCCAGGTCGATGCAGCAAGCTGGCTCGAAACCAGCATCAGATGCCCGTTGCCGGATGCAGCCAGGTTGCCTTGGAAATGGCGCGCAATGAGCGTCGGGCCGATGGTGTTGACGTCCAGGGTATGGTGCCACGCCTCCAGATCCACATCATCCAGGCTCTGCGCGGCACCGCCGACGACGCCGGCACAGACGATCAACGTGTCAATGGCCTGATCGCCGATACTCGTAGCGGCCGCCTCTATGGACCCAGGGCTACCGATATCAAGCGACTCCACCCGGATCCTGTCGTTACCACTCGCCAGCGCGTCGAGCTGCTCCGATGCTCCCAGATCTCTGGCACAGGCAATGACGGAATCACCCGCCTCCGCGTATTGTCTCACCAGCTCGAGTCCGATCCCTCGAGTCGCTCCCACGATCATGACGGTCGCCATATCCTCTCCTCCAATGTCATATGTACCAGATCATTCTGACCCGGCGGCGCGCCGCCCACAACCACTGGCTTCAGCCCGGTTCGCCAACCAGTTTCAGCACCGCGTCGGCAGCCAGGATGCTCGCGCTATTCCCGGGCCTGAGCGAATCATGAAGGCGCCCGAACTCCGCCTTGAGATTCGTTACTTCATCTCCCCGTGCCATCTGACGCAAAAGCGCATCGCTGAGCGCACCCGGCGTTGCATCCTGCTGCAGCAGCTCCGGCACCAGTTCCCGACCCGCAAGAATGTTCGGCAGTGCAATATAGGGCGTGCGCACCAGCCTTCGCGCCAATCGGTAGGACCAGTCGCCGAGCTTGTAGCTGACGACCATGGGACGGCCGAGACACATGGCTTCCAGCGTACTGGTGCCGCTTTTCACAAGCGCCGCATCGCAGGCGGTCAGCGCCCGACGCGCATGCTGAGCGTCGATCGTCACATCGAGGTCAGCGTAACCTGCAACCAGCGCACGCACGGTCTCGAGCATATCTGCGCGCAGACAGGGTAAAACGAATTGAGTCGGCTCATCCGCCTGAATCAGCCGCGCTGCTTCCAGAAATACCGGCGCCATCATCTGCACTTCAGATCGACGGCTGCCGGGCAGCAGCGCAACGACCCGCCGATCATCGAGCCCCAGCGCCGCCCGGGCAGCCGTCTTCGTCGCCTCGGAGCCGTCTGCGTCGGTAATTTCGTGGGCGAGCGGATGGCCGACAAAGGCCGTTTCCACGTCCATGCCCGCATAGTAGGCAGGCTCAAACGGATACAGCGTCAGCAGGAGATCAGCACTGCGTGGGATACGCCGGGCACGCCCACGGCGCCAGGCGTAGACAGATGGGCTCACGTAGTGAACGGTGGCGATGCCCCGCCTCTTCAGCAAACGCTCGAGCAGCAGGTTGAATACGTTGAAATCGACACCGATGAAAGCGTCCACCCGCTCGGCGATGAACCGCTTGCGCAGGTCGAAAAGCAGCTTGAGGAGCTCAGGGAGCCGCAGCAGCGGATCGACAAAGCCGTTCACGCTCAATCGGTCCATAGGGTGCAGAGCACGGAGGCCTTCGCCGAGCATTCTCGGCCCGCCGACACCTGTGAAAGAGACTTCGGGTCTCTGCTCTTTGAGCGCCGACATGAGGCCCGCGCCGAGAAGATCTCCAGAGGCTTCGCCGGCCACAATGCCGATCTTCAGCCCCTCAACCACGGGGCCGGGCAACCCCCCACCTGGACGACTCGATGGACGCACAGAACCGATCCACAACGTCCAGACGCTGTCGCTCATCAGCAAGCTGCGCCAGCGCTTCCTCCGCGGTCAGCCCTGAGCGGTACAGCGTTCGGTAGGCTTCTTTGATCGCACGGATGTCGTCACGCTCGAACCCCCGACGCTTCATACCCTCGAGGTTGAGACCGGCAGCCTCTGCCGGATTGCCGGCGGCCGTCACAAAGTCGGGAATGTCCTTGACCACGAGGCTCATCGCGGCGATGTGCGTATGAGCACCGATATGACGGAACTGCGCCACGCCGGAGTAGCCTCCGAAATTGGCGTAGTCGCCGACGATCACGTGCCCGGCAATCGAGGCATTGTTTGCCATGATCACATGATCGCCAACCACACAGTCGTGGCCCACATGCACATAGGCCATGAGCAGGCAGTGGCTGCCGATGGCCGTTCTACCTTGATCCTGCACCATGCCTCGATGGATGGTCACACCTTCACGGATGACATTGTTGTCACCGATAACGAGCTCGGTGGGTTCACCCTGATAAGCCAGTGCCGGAGTCGCCTCACCGACCGTGGAAAACTGAAAAATGTGGTTGTTGCAGCCGATCTTCGTCGGCCCCTTGATCACCACATGGGGCTCGACCACCGTGCCGTCACCAATCTCCACATCCGCACCGATGATGCTCCACGGGCCGATCGACACGTCCGCACCGATCTTCGCGCTCGAGTCGACGATCGCCCGGGCGTCGATCATGTAGCAACCACAGTAATCTCTGCAGAACAGGCAAGCTGCTCATCAACGAACGCTTTGCAGTCGAACTTGATCACCCGCGTTCGGTCTTTGAGCAGCCGGCTTTCCATCATCAGCTGATCTCCCGGCACCACCGGTCTCTTGAACTTGGCTCGATCAACAGCCCCCAGCATATAGAGGGTGCCGTCG
>JAUIKX010000104.1 GCA_030430515.1 Gammaproteobacteria bacterium
GTCTCTGGCCGGTGTGGGCGTCGAGACGCACCAGACCGTTGAAGAGGAACCATCCCGGTTTGGTGGTCATCGCCCAGGAGTAACGGTAAGGCTTCCCGGCGTAGGCCGGATTGATCATGCCGAATTCAGACAACTCTTCTTCGAGGGGGCCTTCGGTGACGGCACCGGTTTTCAGGTTGAACCGCCAGCGGTAGGCGTGTGCGCCTATGGCGTTGATGTCGAGGATGGTGAACGGGCGTAGCTTCTCGGGAATGTGCGGCGCGCCCCGGGCGCGTCGCGGGTCCTGGGTATAACCATCGAGCACCACCTCATCGCCGTCTTCGAACGCGTTGATCCAGTGCAGCACGTAAGTGGGTCTGGCTTCGAACCAGCGCACGTCTTCCGGCTGTCCCCGCCGTGGCACGATGCCGAAGCGGCTAGGCAGCTTCTGGAAGAATCGCACCGCGTGAGCGCCCTGGGCCAGCGCATCCGGATCCCAGAACAGTGGCAGGTCGTTGAGGATGGCGAAATTCTCGGTAAACGCCATGTCGTGGGGCAGCCGCGGGCCGGGCAGCGGAATCGGAATGTAGTGGGCAAGCCGCCGCTGGCTGTCTACCACACCGTAGTGCATGAACGGTGCCTCTTTCGAGTAGTTGAAGAACAGCATTTCACCTGTGGCTTCGTCGACCTTCGTGTGGGCCGAGATACCCCAGCCTGGGGTTGTGCCATTCACCCAGTCGGCTTTGCCGAGGTGCTCGAGCGTCCGTGGATTCAGCTCGTAGATATCGCCGCACTGATAGAAGCTGGTGGCGGCAACGCCGCCGTGCACGACGACATCTGTGCTGGATGCGTCCTTCAGCTTCGTTCTGGCGCCCCAGCCTTCACGCTCAGACAGCTCCGGCCGCTCTCTGAGCCCTGCCCACAGCGGTTTGCCGGCTTCCATTTCGGCTTTCAGGCCGTCTGTGCGGATGAAACGGTTGCGGTACTCACAGCGGCCGTTGTCGAAACAGATGCTGTGCAGCATGCCGTCGCCGTCGAATGGGTGGTAACGGCCGATCGCTCGGAGCAGTGGGTTTTCGGTGTTTCGTATGTAGATGCCGTTCAGATCTGCCGGCAGTTCACCCACGACTTCCGGTTCGATGACATCGTACTCTCTGGTGTTGGGTTGCCAGGGACCGGTGCGGTAAGGGTGGTCGTCGTCGGCCGGCAGGCCAGAGGTAAGTTCGGTTACGAGGGTGCTCTGCATGACGTGTTTCCAAAGCGTATAGTGGCTTTACCTACTTTCACCGCAATCACACATCCGGTTCAATAGCTGACATGAAAATGGCAGACAGGCTCTCGAGGATTCAACCTTTTCGCGTCATGGAGCTTCTTGCGCGGGCAGCAGAGCATGAGGCGGCGGGGCACAAGGTCGTACACCTGGAGGTGGGGGAACCGGATTTCGATACCTGCGAGCCCGTGAGTGCCGCGGGTATCGCAGCGCTCCAGCGGGGCGCGACGAAATACACCCCTGCGTTGGGCATTCCTGAGCTCAGAGAGGCCATCGGTGGTTACTACGAGCAGCGCGATGTTCAGGTTGATCCGTCCCGGATCGTGGTAACGGCGGGTGCCAGCGGCGGCCTGCTGCTCCTGGCGAGCGCCTTGCTCAACCCTGGTGAAAAGGTACTGGTTACCGATCCGGGCTATCCCTGCAATGAGGTGTTCGCAGCGGCGGTCGGAGCGGAAGCGCAGAAGGTGCCGGTGCTGGCGGAAAACCGCTACCAGCCGACCTGGGCGCAGCTCGATGAAGCCTGGGGCGAATCCGTGCGCGGGGCGCTGCTGGCGTCTCCCGCTAATCCAACGGGAACTCTGGTGCCGCGCGAAGAGCTCGAGCGCATCTGTAAAGGCATAGAAGGCCGAGGCTTTCTCATCATGGATGAGATCTATCAGGGGCTCGTCTACAACCAGGCCGAATACGATACGGTTCTGGAAATCGATCCGGGCGCCATCGTACTGCAGAGTTTCTCCAAATACTTCGGCATGACCGGCTGGCGCCTTGGCTGGGTGGTGGTGCCCGATGCGCTCGTAGATGGTGTGACCAGGCTGGCCCAGAACCTGTTCATTTCGCCGCCAACGGTGGCCCAGCACGCTGCGGTGGCGGCGTTTTCCCCTGCTGCGATGGCTGAGAACGAGTCGCGGCGGGTGAAGTTTGCGCAGCGCCACCAGAGGCTGCTGCATGGGCTTGAAAGCCTGGGGCTCGAAGTGCCGGTGTGTTCTGATGGCGCGTTTTACCTTTACGCAGACGTCTCTTCATCCGGCCTTGATTCGATGACGTTCTGCACGCGATTGCTCGACGAGTTTCATGTTGCCTGCACGCCGGGCTGCGACTTCGGCGACCACCAGGCGGAGAGAATGGCGCGGTTTTCCTTTACGGCAGATCTCTCCGAGATTGAGCTCGCGCTGGAGAGGATCGCGCAGGCCATGGACGTGTTCAGGCAAGGATGATTCTCAATCCGCCGCTGATGAGTGCGACGCTGTTGCGTCGATACAAGCGCTTTCTCGCTGATCTGGAGCTTGCTGATGGCAGCCGGTTGACTGTGCATTGCCCCAACACGGGTGCGATGACCGGTTGCGCCGAACCCGGCAGCGAAGCCTGGTACTCGGACAGCGGCAACGACAAACGCAAGTACCGGCACACCCTCGAAGTGGTTTCCAGCGCCCTGGGACGCGTTGGGGTCAATACAGGACGTGCGAACGCGTTGATTGCTGAAGCAATCGAGGCCGGTGTGCTGGGTGCGCTCTCTGGTTATGACGTCATTCGCCGTGAAGTGAAGTCGCCGGATGGCGCCGGACGTTTTGATCTCTTTCTTGCGGATGGTCCAGCGGAAGACGCCTTCGTCGAAGTGAAAAGTATGACGCTGGCCGATTCAGATGGCGCTGGCTATTTTCCCGATGCCGTGAGCACGCGTGCACTCAAGCATGTCGCCTCTCTCGTCGATGCAAAGGTGCGCGGCTTCCGTGCGGCTCTGGTGTTCTGTGTGCAGCACACGGGCGTGCATGAAGCGCGGCCTGCGTGGCACATCCATCCTGAGTATGCCGAAGCGCTGGTCGCCGCACAGGCGAACGGCGTCGAGATCTATGCCGCTGCCTGTGAGATCGAGCGCCACCGCATCGAAATATCGGGGTCGCTGCCGGTCTGCCTTCAGCCGGAGTAGGTGTTTTTCAGCGTCGCGTAATCTGCCGCCGTGTGCAGGCGGGCGCCGATGTGGGTTACGAGTTGCGCCGCGGCGTAGTTCGCGAACTTCGTCGCCTCTACTGGCTCGGCGCCGGCTGCGATCATGGCCAAATACGCCCCGGCGTAGATGTCGCCGGCACCGTTGGTGTCGACAGCCTTTACCTGCGTGCCCGGCACCTCCGACTGTTCGCTGCCGTCCACGCAAAGACTGCCCTTGGCGCCAAGGGTGATGTTGCAGTTGCGGGCAATGTCTTTGAGCTCGTTGATCGCCACGTCCAGGCGGTCGGTGCCGGCCCACGCCAGCGCCTCTTCCTCGTTGCAGAACAGTTGATCGACGCCGTTGCCGAGGATCTGCTCCAGCTGCTCGCGGAAGAAGGTCACCATGCTCGGGTCGGACAGGCTTACGCAGGTGGTCACGTTGTTGGCTTCGGCCAGCTCACGGCAGGCGATGGCCGCCGCCAGGCTGGATTCATTGGTGCTCAGGTAACCCTCAGTGTAGAAGTAGCGGGAGTTTGCCAGGGCCGCCTCGTCAATCTCGTCTTTCGAGAGCTGGGCGGATATGCCCAGAAACGTGTTCATCGAACGCTCTGCGTCGGGGGTGATCAGAATCAGGCACTGGCCGCTGACCTGTCCGGTGCCTTTGGCGTTGCCGTTGACCGAAACGCCGGCATTTGTGAGATCGCTGATGAAATGGTCGCCGGTTTCGTCATGGGCCACTTTGCAGGAATAGAACGTCTTTGAGCCAAACCCCTGTGCGGCGTACAGCGAATTGGCTGCAGAACCCCCGCTCATGCGCTTGGGCGTGTGTCCGTTGAGGGCTTTGGTCAGGCTGTGGATCAGCTCCTCTTCGACCAGCGTCATGTGGCCTTTGTCGATCTTGTGGGCGGTCAGAAAACTGTCTTCCACGAGAAATTCGGTGTCTACCAGGGCGTTGCCCAAGCCATAGATGTCGTACATGCGTTCGCCTATCTTTTTTGGAGTTTTTTGAAGTTACAGCTCGGAGAAAACGCGCTCTGCGGCGTCGAGCGTTGTCTTGATCACGTCTTCGGTATGCGCGGTCGATACGAAACCGGCCTCGAAAGCGCTCGGCGCCAGGTACACACCCTGGTCGAGCATGGCATGGAAGAAGCGTGAGAACTTCTCTGCATTGGTGTTTGCGACGTGGTCGTAGTTGCTGACCTCATCTGCATCGAAGAACAGGCTGAACATGCCGCACACGTTGTTGGTGCAGACCCGGTGACCGGCGGCGCGTGCCCGCTCGGCAAGCCCGTCAATCAGCGTTTGCGTCGCACTGTCGATCTGCGCGTAAACGGAGGTGTCCAACCGTTCCAGCATGGCCAGACCCGCCGCCACGGCCAGCGGGTTACCGGAAAGCGTGCCGGCCTGATATACGCCACCTTCCGGTGCCACGTGGGCCATTATGTCAGCTCGGCCGCCGAAAGCACCGACGGGCAAGCCGCCACCGATGATTTTGCCGAGCGTCGTGAGGTCAGGGGTGACCCCGAACCGCTCCTGCGCGCCGCCGCGGGCTACGCGGAAACCGCTCATGACTTCATCGAAGATCAGCACCGCGCCATCCTTCTCGGTGACTTCCCTGAGCGCCTCCAGAAAGCCAGGTTGCGGCGGAATGCACCCCATGTTGCCGGCTACGGGTTCCACGATGACGGCTGCGATACGTCCAGCCTGTTTCGCGAACAGAGCTTTCAGGGCCTCAACATCGTTGAAGGGCAGGGTCAGCGTGAGCTCGGCGATGGCTGCCGGTACGCCGGGGGAGCCAGGAATGCCGAGCGTGAGCACGCCGGAGCCAGCTTTCACCAGCAGCGAATCGCTATGGCCGTGGTAGCAGCCTGCGAACTTCACCAGAAGGTCGCGACCGGTGAATCCGCGAGCAAGCCGGATCGCTGACATCGTCGCTTCCGTGCCGGAAGAAACCATACGCACCTTGTCGATGCTGGGCACACACTCGATGACCTTCTCGGCGAGCAGCGTCTCGGCTTCGGTCGGCGCACCGAAGCCGAGGCCGCGCTTCGCCTGAGCGACCACTGCATTCACCACCTGCTCATCGGCATGACCGAACAGCATCGGGCCCCACGAAGCCACGTAGTCGATGTATCGATTGCCATCCACATCTTCGAGGTAGGCGCCCTCTCCACGGCTGAAGAAGATCGGATCGCCACCGACGCCTCCGAATGCCCTTACGGGAGAGTTGACTCCACCGGGGATGGCGTTACGGGCGCGGGCGATCAGTTCGCTTGAGGTTTCTCTCGTCAAAACGGTTTCAGTACGGCTAGCAGAACAACAATTATAAGTGCCAGCACGGGCAACTCATTAAAAACCCGAAAGAATTTTTCAGAGTGCGGCTGCGAGGCCTGATCGGGTGCGGCGGCAAACTTTCTGATGATCGCGCCGCAGTAATGGTGGTAGCCGATCAGCAGCACGATGAGAAAGATCTTGAGCCAGATCCAGACCTGGCCGCTGAGCGCGTCAAAATTGAGCGCAAACATCGCAACGCCGAGCGCCACAGTCACGAGCATCGACGGGCGCATGATGATGCGGTAGAGCTTGCTTTCCATGACCTGGAAACGCTCGCGCGACACCGCATCTTCGCTGCTGGCGTGGTAGACGAACAAGCGGGGCATGTAGAAGATGCCGGCGAACCAGCAGACGAAGCCAATGATGTGAAACGCTTTCAGCCAGAGATAGAGGGTCATTCGATGACTTTCCTGTAGCGGGCGATATCCGCCGGTGTGATCACGCCTATGATGGGGCGGATCATCGGCGCTGTCAGGCGGCGCACGATACACGCTTCTGCGCTCGAATCAGAGAGGGCTTCTTGGGCTTCCTGCACCGTCGCTCGGGATTCGACGCTGATCACGTCCAGCCGCTCTCCCGGCAGGCGAAGCAGATCGATGCCGTCGACGATGTCTTCTCGCTCTTCGAGAAAGGCCCGTAGATCCAGCCCGTTCAGCAAGCTATGCACCTGCTCCTGGTCTTCGACGACGATCCAGGACGGTGCTTTTTCGAGCAGCTTCAGCGCCTCTGCTCTGTCGATCGTGGGCGATGTGCGGACGAACTCCCGATTCATGATGGCTGCAACGCCAGCCTTGCTCATGTGCAGCTTTACCGGGCTTGGCGGATATTCCAGGCCCAGTGTATTCAGTGTGGAAATGAACATCGACTTGTAGCCGAACAGCTGGCTGACGATCAGGGTGGAGGCGACGATAGCCAGCATCGCGGGAGGGATGATCGCCGGGTTGGCGGTCATTTCCATGACCGCCATCAGAGCCGCCAGCGGTGCCTGCAGCACTGCAGCCATCATAGCGCCCATACTGATGATGACGTAGGTGGCGACGGCGACGTCCTGACCGCTGTAGGCGCCCCCCAGAAGTCCCATTGCCCCGCCCAGCGCAGCGCCGATGACGAATGTGGGGCCGATCAGTCCGACTGGCATGCCAAGGCCGACGGCAGCGGCGCTCGTGAGGGTTTTTGCGGTGACGATGACGGCCAGTGTCAGCACTGTCATCTCGCCGATCATGGCGCTGTTCACGGTGTCGTACCCGATGCCCATGACCTGTGGTACCACAATTGCCGTTGCGGCGGTGATCGCTCCTGCACCGATCACTCTGAGCATGTAGGTCCAGTGCTGGAGGCTTGCAAACAGCTGAACGAGGCGAATGAAAGCGGCGGCGACCAGGCCCGTGGCGATGCCGACCAGCGCGATCAGTGGCAGCTCCTGGAGAGAGTTCAGGTTCGCGTCCTGAACGCTGAATGCGGGCTGTGCCCCGAAGAAGAACTGAGTCAGGAACGTCGAGGACACGGCCGCGACGATGACCGGCAGAAAGCTGGCAATTGAGTACTCCATCATCACCACCTCCATGGCGAAGATGACGCCGGCAAGTGGGGTGTTGAAGGAGCTGGCGATTGCCGCAGCGGTGCCGCATGCCACAAGTGTTCTTATGCTGTTATTGGGCAGTTTGAACCACTGGCCGAGCGCGCTCGCCGAGGTTGCGCCGAGATGGATGGCGGGTCCTTCGCGGCCTCCCGACTGCCCCGAAACCAGCGCAATGATGCCGCCGACGAATTGCAGCAGGGCATTGCGCAGAGGCAGGTAGCCCTGGTGCAGGCTCAGCCGCTCCATCACGTGGACTACGCCGACGCGTCGCTCAGACGCGGAGAACCACTGCATTAGCAGGCCGACGATCGTCGCGCCGCCAAGCGCGTACAGTACTCTGCGTCCGGGTTTGAGGTGCTCGAAATTTTCCGGGTCGCCATCGAGCAGCAACAGCAGAAGGTTGTCCATTGCAAGGCGGAAGCTGATGATGACCGCGCCCGTGATCAGGCCAACGGCGATGGCGATCAGCACCAGCTGCGGCAGCGCGTCCACGTGTGCGAGGCGGCGACGGAAAAACTCGATGCTCAGGCGTTCTCTGAGGCTCAATGGTGTCGGTTGGCGATGGAGGCGGGGTTAGTATACGCAGTCGCTGATATTGTTGCGGGATGATGAAAAACAAAGGTGTGCGAGTCGTGCGTGTCAGAGGTCGTCGTTGGACGGTGCTCTGGGCCGCTGTTGCCGGGCTGATTGTCCTCGGTCTATCTGCAGCAGCGTATTTCTTCGGGTTGTACCAGCACGGCCGCATAAGTGATGAAACAGAGCGGCTGCAGCAGCAGATTGCAACGCTGCAGGCAGAGAGAGACGAGCTGGAAAAAGCAGTGATCGACGCGCGCGTAGCAGCATCGGTGGATCAGGCCACGGCTGACGAATTGCGCCGAAATCTTGCGGAGATTCATGAGGAGCAGGCCGAGCTCAGCGAAGAGGTCACGTTCTACCGGAGCCTGATGGCGCCAACGAGTCTGGAGCGCGGCCTGCAGATCTCTGAGTTTGCGCTTCTTGCGTTGGATGGCGCGGGCCAGTTCCGCTACGAGCTGCTTCTCACGCAGGTGGAGGCGCGTCGTTCGGTGGTCTCCGGATCGGTCACGGTCGATGTGGTGGGTGAGCGTGATGGGGAGCAGGTGGTGCTGCCGCTCACGGAAATGGAACCGGAAACGGACTATCCTTTGAAGTACCGGTTCCGCTATTTTCAGGATTTCAGCGGCGAACTGCAGCTTCCAGCTGGTTTCGAGCCGCTCAGGATTGTGGTAACCGTCACCAGGAAGGGCAGCCGTGAGGCTAACCTCCAGCGCACTTTTGACTGGCAGATCGAGGTAGGCTGATGAGAAGAAAAAAGAATGCAGATCAAGGGGTTACGTTGATCGCAGCGGGTACGCGGATCATCGGCGATGTGCACTTCAAAAACGAACTCTTCGTTTACGGCCACGTTGAAGGCAACCTTGTCGGTGAAGACGACAAGGCATCGGTGCTGATCAGCGAGAGCGGTTCGGTCACCGGTGAAGTGCGCGTGCCGAACGTTACGGTTAACGGTCGTGTTGAAGGGGACATCTTTGCCAGGGTCAGGGTCGAACTGGTCGAAAAGGCGGCGATTCACGGAAACGTCTACTACCGCCTGATCGAAATGCAGCTGGGCGCCCGGGTGGAAGGCCAGCTGGTTCATGCTGAAGATATCGGCTCTGCGGAAGATAATGTGCACCCCTTGCCTGAGCGCAAGACCAATGACGAGTAGCCGGATTCTGGTACAGTTGGATCATGAGTGAAGCGATAGACATCAGTTTTTCGGATGCGGCTGCGAGAAAGGTAGCGGCGCTGATTGCCGAGGAAGGCGATGAAGCGCTGAATCTGAGGGTGTTCGTGACCGGCGGTGGTTGCAGTGGCTTTTCTTACGGCTTTACGTTTGATGACGAAATTGCGGAAGATGATGCGGTCATCGAAAACAACGGCGTGAAGATGGTGGTGGATGCGCTCAGCTATCAGTATCTGCTGGGTGCCGAGGTGAACTATCTCGAAGACCTCCAAGGGTCTCGCTTTACTGTAGAAAATCCGAACGCTTCGAGCACCTGTGGGTGCGGCAACTCGTTCGCCATCTGACCGCTGACTGGATCGATCAGGCCGAATAGATCGCGCCGAGAGTCCGCTCCCCCTGTGCGCCTGTTATGGATGGTGCGTTACCCGGCAGGCCGCTCAGGCGCCGCCACGCCAGCCATGCGAAAGCGGCTGCTTCAATGGCATCCCCGTCCCAGCCGACGTCTTCCGTCACCTGCACGGGGATCTTCGCCCTCGACCTCAGCTCGTGCATCAACGCCGGGTTGTTCCGTCCACCGCCGCAAACGTACATGGCTTGCGCGGTCGACGGTACATCATTGGCGATCGTCTGGGCGGTGAAGGCGGTTAGTGTGGCCTGCACGTCTTCAGGGCGGAGTGAAAACTGACGCAGCTGGTCCTCCAGCCATTCCAGGTTGTAGTGCTCTTTGCCGGTGCTCTTCGGAGCTGACAGCGACAGGTATGGGTCGTTCAGCAACTTTTCGAGAAGCTCGCTAACCACTGATCCTTTTGCCGCGAAATGACCATCAGCATCGTAGGAAGCACCCACATGCATCATGCACCAGGCGTCCAGGAGAGCGTTTCCCGGGCCGGTGTCATGGCCGCGTAAGGGCTGATCGGGTTCGATCACGGTGATGTTGGCAATGCCGCCAATGTTGACGATGCAGCAGGCGGTGTCCTGACCGGCGAAAATTTCCTGGTGGAACAATGGTGCGAGCGGGGCGGCCTGCCCCCCGGCAGCCATGTCTCTCCGGCGGAAGTCGCTTACCGTCAGAATGCCGGTTTCTTCAGCGATGGCGTTGCCATCGCCAATCTGCAGAGTGAATGGCGTTTGCTGATCCGGGCGGTGCCTGATGGTCTGTCCATGGCTGCCGATCGCTGAGACGAGCGACCGGTCTATGTGCTGCTCTTCGAGGAAGCGGTTGATGGTGGTGCCGGTATAGACGCCCAGAGCGGTGTCGGCAGCTCCCATCAGTTCGATTTCCTGCTCGGCTTCCCCGCCTATCAGCCGCAGTAGCATGTGGCGCAGGTTTTCCGGCAGCGGATAGGTCTGCGCCGCGATCAGCTTTGGGCTGTCTTCCTCCATGCATATCAGTGCCAGATCGAGGCCATCAACGCTGGTGCCGGTCATGGCCCCGACATAGAGGGGCCTTTTGCTCATCTTGCTGAGGCGATACTGGTGGTCCGGGTCTGGTGTGCAGAAAGCTCGGTGAAGATTGGCTTGGCGTGTTCCTGGAACCTGGCGCGTTCGTTGCTGGTAATGGGCTCGGCGTCCGGCAGCTTTACGGTCCGCGGATTCTGGTGCACACCGTTGACGAGAAATTCGTAGTGCAGATGAGGCCCTGTGGCCCAGCCGGTGGAGCCAACATATCCGATGACCTGCCCCTGCTTTACTTTGGTGCCGGCTTTCACGCCACGCGCGAAACGCGAAAGATGCAGGTATTTGGTTTGAAACTGCTCGCCGTGATTGATGATCACGAAGTTGCCATTCGGCTTCGTGCGAGTGGCTTTTGATATGCGACCGTCCCCGGCGGCGAGAATCGGAGTTCCTGTGGAAGCCGCGTAGTCGATGCCTCGATGCGGCATGCTGCGTTTGTGGAGCGGGTGCTTTCTGCGCAGGTTGAAGTGTGAGCTTATGCGTGAAAATTCCACGGGTGCGCGCAGAAAGGCTTTGCGCAATCCGCGCGCGAGAAGGTCGAC
>JAUIKX010000105.1 GCA_030430515.1 Gammaproteobacteria bacterium
GACCATCTCTGGACGATAACGGCCGCATTGGTCGTCTTTCTCATGCAGGGCGGGTATTTGCTGTATGAAGCCGGCCTGGTGCGCTCCAAGAATAGTATCAACGTTGCAGCCAAGAATCTCGCTGACGCCTCCATATCCGCCATATTCTATTACCTCTTCGGATTCGGCATTATGTATGGGCCAAGCCTGGCCGGTGGCCTGATAGGGGTAGTCAATCGCCCACATGATGCGCTCCACCCCGAGAATGCCGATGCAGAAATCCAGCACCTCGGGAGATTCCATGCCGCTGGTGGTGATGAAGAAGTTGCGCTTGAAGTAGTCGCTGGCCAGCAGTTCAGTGTTCGGCGTGCGGCCGCGCTTCTTCATGATGCCGTGGAAGTGATCGATGCGCGTAAGCCAATAAGGGATACCCTCGCCCATGTGCCCCAGGACGATGTGGAGTTCGGGAAAACGGTCGAACACACCGTTCAGCATGAGACGCAACGCATGGGTGCCGGTCTCCATGGCGTATCCCCACATGGCCGCTTCCATGCCGTAGTGTGCGAACGGCGCGGACATACCCGGCGACGGCGCTCTAGGGTGGATGTAGATCGGTTTGCCCAGGCTCTCGGCCGCTTCAAAAATATCCCAGAACTTCGGGTCGTCCAGGTACTCGCCGTTGGTGTGGGAGTTGACGACAAAGCCGTGCATGCCGAGCTCTTCGCTGGCGCGCTGCATCTCTTTCGCGGCCCGCTTCGGCGAGTGCGGGGCCATACTGGCGAGCCCCGCCAGCCGCGTGGGATGCCGCCGCATCGCCTCGGCCTGCAGGTCGTTTGATACGCTCGCCAGATCCGTCGCGGTATCCGCATCGAACATCTGCACGCCCGGTGCTGTGAGCGATGTAACGTGCATATCGACGCCATGAACATCCATCTCGGCCAGCCGCTCTTTCTCGAGGCTCAACAGCCCCTTGAGGAGTCGTTTGCCGCCTTCTGACTGCGTACCGCGACCGTAGATCATGCGCAGCAGCGCAAGCTCCAGGCTCGGCATGGTCTTCGTCGCCACCACCTCCGCCAGGGCATCCGCCACTGCCGGCACTGAGAAAGCTTCCTCCGTGGCGATGCGTCGAATTCCAGCCGCGTGCGCGCCTTTGATCGGTGCAAGGCCTATCGCAGCCGCAGATGCACCGAACCTGAGAATTGATCGTCTGTTCATGTTCTGCCCCTCAAACTTCAGAAATTGTTCTGTGCCGCCTGCCAGGCGCCTGCCTGCGCCTTGGCAAGCTTCAGAAGACTGCCCATGGCAACATTCATATCGATCAGGTGAAACCCCCACTCGGCGCGCACCTCACCATCGACGATGACATCGCCGGAGATATCGTCCGCGCGCGGATCGGCAGGATCCGCATGAATATCGATAGCCAGCCATGTATGCGTGGCGTTCTCTGCGCAGCGGGCTCGAAGCAGCCCCGGCAGAGACACGAAATCCGTCGACACTTCGACACCTTCACCAAAGGGCATTTCCACAGCAGACGTGAACGCGCGCTTCGCCAGGTAGGCATACAGTTCATCACCATCGCCGGAAAGCTCAGCGGGATTAACACACAGCGCCCGTCCTGCAGGGGGCCTGGTCTTGCCAAAGCGGCTGTCCGCCGGCGGCTCACGGTCGCCCCTGAAAGAAACGTAACCGACCATGCAAGCCGTATCCAAACTGGTCGTGCATGGGGGCAACGGATAGCTGCCATCCTCGTTGGGGTAAATGTTGGTGCCGATCGGCATCACCGATATGATGCGCTTCTCGACCTCACTGCCGGCAATTTCCTCGGCAGTCAGCCGCGTAATGAGGCCGGCACCCTGGGAATGCCCGAGGAGCACGACACCCCGCCCGTCATTCTCTTCGGCAAGATAGGTTTGCCACGCGCGCTTCACATCCTCGTAGTTTAGCGTCGGGTCCGCTTTGTACTCACCTGTGGCGGCAAAGCTGCGCAGGTGGGTCAGCGTCACCTGGCGGTAGAGCGGTGCATAGGTTCGGCAGATGGTGCCGAAGCGCGCGAACTGCTGCGCGATCACGCGGCGTTCTTCCACGTTGGCGACCATGTCCGAGTTGGGTGTTGGGTCCAGCGATACGGTCGGGTAAACATAGAAACAGTCGAACGCCGGGTTCTCGGCAGCGTCCGCGGTTTCAAGGGACGTACGTCCGCTGGGCTCAACGATGGTGGTCGACAGATCCACATCGCAGGCATCGCTGGCTTTCGACGGATGGCATAACCAGTTCGATGCATCGCTGTAGTCGATCTCCAGATCTTCCTCCGGTATCGCGGTCGATTGCTCTGTTGCCGTTGTGCAGGCGCCGACCCAGACGACCGCGAACAGCAGTGCCGTATATCGCATTCACTTTCTCCCCGATGGTAGTAGCTCATCGCTGTCGCAATGGTCCGGTGGAATACCTGCGAGGTCAAATAATGCGTTCATCATCAGCTTGCGCGGTTCAACACAATGCGACACCCTCCCCGCAAACAGGAGGACACTATGGATTTCAACGGAAAGGTGGCATTCATCACCGGTGGCGTGTCTGGCATCGGCTTCGGTCTGGCCCGTGCATTCGCCAATCATGGAATGCGCCTTGCGCTGAGCTACCGCAACGACGATTACCGTGACGAGGCACGCGCCTGGTTCAAAGACCACGATTTTGAAGAGCCCCTCTTCGTGCGGCTCGACGTGCAGGACCGCGAGCGCTTCGCTGACGTCGCCGATGAAGTGGCAGCGCACTTCGGCAAAGTGCACGTACTCGTCAACAACGCCGGCGTCAGCGTATTCGGCCCCACGGATCTGGCGACTTACGATGACTTCGACTGGATCATGGGTGTGAACTATGGCGGTGTGGTCAACGGCATCGTCAGCTTCGTGCCGAAAATCAAGGCGCACGGGGAAGGTGGACACGTTGTAAATGTCGCCAGCATGGCGGCGTATCTGGCCGGCCCGCAAGCGGGCATCTACACCGCTTCGAAGTTTGCCGTCCGCGGCCTCACCGAGTGCCTGCGCTACAACCTGGCACCCTACAACATCGGCGTTTCGCTCATGTGCCCCGGTCTCACCCGAACCAACGCCTGGGACAGCGCCCTGCGTCGACCGGACCGGTTTGCAGCATCCGGCTTCGGCGAGGTAAACCAGTCAGAGCTTAAAACCTTCGGCGGCGCGTTCGACGATGGTATGGATCCGATGGAGGTCGGCGAGAAAACGTTCGCCGGCATGGCCGAAAATCGTGGCCTCATATTCACGCATCCGGAGTTTGCCGAGGATTTTCGCGAGATCTACGAAGAGTCCATCGCCGCACTGCCCGATGAGGAAGCACCGCCCGAGCGGCTGGAGATCGAGCGTCTCCGACGCGAAGCCAACCGGGCTGCAGCGGAAGGTAAGGTCATCAGCATCAACGATCTGACCTGACAAGGGCTTCTAGCCGAACCGACCGGTTCGGTGTAGGCTGGACCATCGTCAATCCGGGGAGGGATCCGGGGAGGAAAGCGATGGCCCTGACACTGTATCACTGGGAACCCAACGCCAATTCCGGCAAGCCGATGCTCGCGCTTGCCGAGAAAGGCGTTGACTACGACAGCCACTATCTTGATCTGTTGAGCTTCGATCAGCACAAACCGGAATACCTCGCTGTAAACCCCGAAGGCACCATTCCGGCGCTGGTGCATGGTGATCGCGTGCTGACCGAGTCCACGCCGATCATGGAGTACGTCGACGAAGCATTTGACGGACCGAGCCTGCGCCCGCAGGACCCCGCCGCTCGCTGGCGCATGCGCTGGTGGATGCGCTACTTCGACGCCTACTTCGCCCCCAGCGTGTCGATGCTCGGCTGGAACGTTTTCGTCGGTCCGTCCGTGCGGCAACGGGATCAGGAACAGCTGGCCAACGCCATCGACCGCATTCCGCTGGAATCACGGCGCATTGCCTGGCGCAAAGCCATCTTCAACCAGTTCTCTCAGGAAGAGCTCGACGAATCCATCCGCCGCACCCGCGCAGGTATCGAGGTGCTCGAAACGCACCTGGCTGCCAACCGCTGGATCGCCGGAGATGAGTACTCGCTGGGCGACATCAATGGTTTCAACCTGGCCTATGCACTGCCTCTGTCGCAGCCGGATCACTGCAACGATGACAAAACGCCACACATCCTCGCCTGGCTGCGGGCCATTTACCGACGCCCCGCTACCAAGGAAACCTGGGCGAAGGGCAAAACCGACATGGCCAGCCGCGTCACGTTTCTGGAAGGCTGAGGGAGAAAAGTAATGCTGGAACTGTATCACTGGGAACCCAACGGACTGTTTCTGAAACCGCTGATCGCGCTGCACGAAAAAGACGCCCGGTTCACCTCACACTACTTCGATGCGAGCCGCCTCGAGCAGCTCGATGAAGGCTTCCCCGGCAACGTGGAATCGCGGCTGCACCTGGAACGGGAGGGGCCGGTGCTGGTCGATGGTGATGAGATCATCACCAGTACGTTCTTCATGCTCGAGTACATCAATGACAGTCTGCCGGGCATCGATCTGAAGCCGGGTGGTGCATTTGAGCATTACCGCATGCAGGCCTGGGGCCAGAAGATCGCGACGATCCTCTCCCCCGCCGTTTGCGCGCTTGGCTGTGCCACCTACCTGTCCATCGACGAAAGCCTGCGTTCGCGCATCGACGCCATCGAACCGCTGGAGCGACGCAACCTCTGGCTCGATGTTCTGAACGGCCGCTACGATGCGAGCGCCGTCGCCGGAATGCGCGAGCACCTGAAAGGCACCATTGGCCTGATGGAAACGACGCTCAACCAGGACCCGTGGCTTGCCGGTGAGGAGTACTCCATCGCCGATATCGACGCTTTCGCGATGATCCGTCCGCTTCCTCAACTCGCGCCAGACGTGGTGAACAGTGATGAAACGCCGGCGCTGCTGGCATTCATCGAGCGCGTCTCGCAACGGCCGGCAGTGGCCACCGCCATGTCGGCGGCGCGCACCGAACATCCAGAAACCTGCTTCGTCCCCGGCTGCGAAGCATCACGTTGGGGGTAAGCATGCAGGACGTCAGAGGGAAGACAGCCTTCATCACCGGCGGCGGCAGCGGCATGGGGCTGGGCATGGCCCGGGTATTCGTTGAGGAAGGCATGAACGTCGTTATTGCCGACGTGCGCCAGGACCATCTGGACGAGGCGTTGCAGAGCTTTTCCGGGCAGCAGGAGCGCGTGCACGGGCTGATCGTGGATGTTTCGGACAGACAAGCCATGCAAAACGCCGCAGAAGAAACGGTAGAGCGGTTCGGCAAAGTACATGTGCTGTGCAACAACGCCGGTGCAGGCATTATCGGCCCCCTGCTCGACGCCACCTACGACGACTGGGACTGGGGCATCAACGTCAATCTCGGCGGCGTGGTCAACGGCATACAGTCTTTCGTGCCGAAGATCCGCGAGCACGGCGAAGGCGGACACATCGTCACCACCGCTTCGATGCAGGGCCTGTTCGTCGGCGCGGTGGCCGGCATTTACTGCGCAACGAAGTATGCCGCTGTCGGTCTCATGGAGGCGCTGCATCCCGAGCTGGCCCCGCACAACATCGGCGTTTCCGCTTTCTGTCCGGGGCTTGTGAACACGAACATCCACGAAGCCGAAAAGGCGCGACCCGAGCGCTGGGGCAATACGAACTACGGCCAGGCCATGGCTGAGCGCGCTCCGGAGTTCAAGAAAAACGTGCTGAACGTCGGCATGGATCCCCTGGAGGTGGGCGCCCGGGTACTCGCGGGTATACGCAACAACGATCTATACATACTCACCCACCCCGAGTACGAACAGGGTGTGCGCGATCGATATGACGCGATTCTCGCGTCGTTCAAACAGGACCACGAACCACCAGCCGAGCGTGTGGCGGCCGAGCAGGCCGTGCTGCGATTTCCGACCTATGTCGACGAACTATCGCGGCTCCGAGCCGGCGACTTGCCATCGGAGACCTGAAGCGCAGATACTGAAGGCATGCGCATACGAAGACATTTTCTCTGCTTATCGCTGGCGCTTCTCACCGTCGGCTGCGCCAGCCGACTACCAGACTACAACGGTCAGACGCTCTATATGGCTAACTGCGCCAACTGCCACGGCACCTACGGCGAGGGCGATGGCGCGGTAACTCCGGCGCTGAACGTTGTGCTGCAGGATCTGCGCTACATCAGTCAACGCAATGGCGGTGAGTTCCCGAAGGCATGGCTTGAAGAGATCATCGATGGGCGCGAACGGCGGCAGGGACATGGCCCCATCGGCATGCCCGTCTGGGGCGCTGTTTTCTCCCAGCAGGAGGGTTACGACGATGCGGCGCAGGCCCGCGTGTCGGCAAAAGTTGATGCCCTCCTGAGCTATCTGGAAGCCATTCAGATTCAGTCGGCAGCCGTCACGAACTGATAGAGGTTCTGGTAGCGTGCCTGACGCTGATGGAACATCGGGTCTTCCAGATGTCTGGACTTGCTCTCAAGCGCCTGCCAGTCGGCTGAGGTCAACATTTTCTCCGCGAGGGGAAACAGATGCTCCTCCTCGCGACGCATATGCGCCAGCTGCATGCTGAGATAAGCCAACACGTCTTCGCGCAGCGTCGCCTCATGCACCTCCGTTCCCGAAAGCAGGTCCTGAATCTCTTCAGAAAGGCGCCGGGTCGCAGCCGTAAGCTCTGCGTGCTCCGCGAGATTCCGCTCAACCAGGCCACGCTCTGCCGGCGTCAGCCCATGGTCCACGAGACAATCGAACAGCCGATCTTCCATCGGGTGATGTTCCATGTCCGGATATTCACCGATATATTCGAAAAGCGCGGCCAGATGCTCCAGCCAGCCGGCCCACGGCTCCTGATCTCGCTGCACAGCGCCGATCTGCTCTTTCAGCACGGTCAGCACCTTGCTGAAGCGGGCGTGGTCGCTTCTCAGCCTTTCAAGAAACACCGGCATCAAAACGTTCATCAATTTGTTCCAGTAGGGAGTCGAGTGTCAGGGTGGTCGTGTCCAGAGAAAGCACCGGCTCCTCGGGTGCCACTGGCTGCATCGATGCAAGCTGGGTATCGAGCACCGCCTCACCTGCTTCAGACGGGTCGTCTCCGCTTCGTTCGCGGTCGCGGATCCGCTTTCTCAATACTGCATCGGGCGCCGTGAACTGCAGGACAACCACCGGCGATTCATGGGCACGCGCCACTTCGTAGAATTTTGACCGCTGGGTGCCTTCAAGGTTCGTTGCATCAACGATCACGCGCTCACCCATACTGAGCAGCCGACCGGCGAGATCGGCAAGCGCGTCGTAAACCTGCTCAGTGCGGCTCGCGCTGTAGATACCGCCGTCAATCTCTGATTGCGTGCGTGCTGTCGCGGACAGACCCGCCTGCGCTTTGCGCAGCACGTCAGATCGCAGGCGCAGAGCGCCGAGTTCGGGCACCAACTTTCGTGCCCAATGCGACTTGCCGGAGCCCGATACGCCGCAGGTCAGCACGAGCCGGCCGGCCCTGGTCCGGGTTCTGCTTCGCGCCCAGGTGAGAAGCTCTTCGAGATGCTGCTCACCCTGAACACTGCGTTCCTGCTCCAACCTCAGCGCAGTCACTTTGGCCCGCACCAGGCACCGGTAGACCGCATAGAGGTTGAGCAGCGGCAGCGCCTGATAATCCGCGCTGACATCGAGGTAGTCGTCGATGAACGCATAGGCGAGATCGGCGCGTTCTCGCACGGCCAGATCCATAAAGAGGAACGCCACGTCGCTGCAGACGTCGATTTCCCGCAGTGCCGGATCGAACTCCAGACAATCGAACGCAGTCAGGCCTGCGTCCGTCCGTACGATGTTGCCGAGATGCAGGTCTCCGTGGCACTCCCTGAGCGCATATGCAGCACGCTGCTTCATGGCGGCTGCCAGACGATCACACTCGGCGCGCGTCCAGGTTTCGAGGGCTTCCAGCAAGGGCCGGTGCTTCCGGCCGCACGCCAGATCGCGTATTGCATCGAAGTTGGCGAACATGGGCTGCGTCGCGTCCCGATGATCCGCCACCGTCGGCAACTCACCGTGTTGACCGGCGATACGCCTGGCAAAATCGCGCACCTCATCAATGTGGAGTTCGCTGCGCTCGAGCAGATGATCAGCCGTCAGGCCCGGGTCGAACTGATGCATACGCACCGCCCATTCCACCGGGGCGGCTTCGCGCTCTTCGTTTACCGCAAGACCGCCTGCCCGTTCGCAGATCGGCACGACATCGACGTACAGATCCGGCGCAAAACGTCGATTCAGCTCGAGTTCCACGCGACAGTACGCTTCCCGATCGGCGAGAGAGGTAAAATCAACGAAGTTGAAGCGTACGGGTTTCTTGACCTTGTATGCATAGGTGCCGGTCAGAAAAACCCAGGACAGATGTGTCTCGATCAGTTGGACTTCATCGACGGGATGCGGGTAGGCGAGCGGGTCTATCAGGGCTCGCGGAAGGAGGGCTCGCGGCAGGCGTTCGGTCAAGCCACGGGCTCGCGCACGAACTGAAGCACGTTTTCGGGATCGACCAGAGGTTTAGGAAGCACCAGATTCACGCCCGCCTCTTCCGCGGCACGTCGTGTCACCCCCGCATGCCGGCTGACCATGAGCGCGAACGGCACATTCAGTCCGTCCTCGCGCAATCTGCAGTACAGGGCGAGCCCGGATGCATCCGGCAGCTCGGAAGCGCACAGGATGCAGCGAATTTCCGGCGCCGACTCAAGCCGCAGTACCGCTCGCAGCTCGGTAGCCGTGGCAAAGCTGCAAACTTCGATGCCATCGAGGCTGATCACCGACGCCAGGCTGTCACGCACCGCCGGGTCCGCATCGAGCACGCAGACCACAGACTCCGAAATTAAACGGGCAACTTCCATGGCCCAAAGTTACCGATGGCAGGCCCCCAGCCCTATCGGGGGTTTCCACTACTCCAGACCCGCAACTCAGGCTCTTTCGAGCATGAGCTTGAGCCTCACCAGGTCTGCCAGCGAGCGGGACTCGGTCTTGTGCATGACCTGGCTGCGATGAATCTCGACGGTGCGCTCGCTGATACCGAGCTCGATGGCAATGACTTTATTGGCCTGACCGTCGGTGACCCGCTCGAACACCTCCGTCTCCCGGGGAGTCAGCGAGTCGACCAGCGTACGGGCTTCATCGACGTTTGCGTCCTGAAGCCGCTGCGCCTCATCCAGCGCCATGGCTTCGTGAATACGATCAAGAAGCTCCTGATCCCGAAATGGCTTGCGGATGAAATCCACCGCCCCGCGACGCATGGCTTCCACCGCCATTGGAATGTCGCCGTGACCGGTGATGAAGATGATGGGTAGATTGACACCGCGGTTGTTGAGCTCTTCCTGAAGCTCCAGACCGCTCATGCCGGGCATGCGGATATCGAGCACGAGACACGCATGAGCGTTCTGGTCGAAGGCACCCAGAAATGCCTGAGCATCAGGAAACGCTTCGTAAGTAACGCCCACGGTATCGAGCAACATGCCGATGGCGTCGCGTACCGGCTCGTCATCGTCTACAACGTAAACAACTCCCCCATCACTCATCAGCAGTTACCGGCAGACGGAAATAGAACGTGCTGCCGCACGCTTCGTTGTTGCGGAAGTTCAGCTCCCCGCCATGATCTTCAATGATCGACTTGCAGATCGACAAGCCCATGCCCATGCCATCCTTCTTGGTCGTATGAAATGCACTGAACAGAAGATCGGTCTGATCCTCCGCCACTCCCGTACCGCAGTCTATCACTGCCACCTCAACGTTACCGCCCTCGCAATAAGTGGATACCGTAAGTTGATGGCCGTTGGCGCAGCCGATCTCATGCATTGCGTCGATGGCATTACGAATCAGATTCAGCGCCACCTGTTGAACCTGTATGGGGTCGCACAGTACAGAAGGCAAGCCTGGATCGAGATCAAACTGCAGATCGATACCGTGCAGGCGGGCGTCGCCCGCCGCCAGATGCCCCAGATCGCTCACCAGAGCATTGATATCCACCATCTGCCGCTCACCATCTTCATGGCGGACGAATCGCTGAATGCGCTCGATCACCGCTCCCGCCCGGAGCGCCTGGCGATTGAGCTTGCTGAGCGCATCATCGAGCTTGTCGGTATTGACGTCGTCCATCTTCAACAGCTTCATGCAGGCCTGTGCGTACATCGAGATCGCCGTCAACGGCTGATTGATTTCGTGGGCGATGCTCGCGGTCATCTCGCCCATGGTGCTCAGGCGGGCAACCTGCGACAGGCGTTCGCGCTGCTCGTAGAGGGCTTCCTCTGCCGCTTTCTGCTCGGTCAGGTCGCGCACAATGCCGGCAAAGAACACCCCCTGGTCGGTACGGATCTCGCTGACCGCCAGGTAGATGGGAAATTCATGGCCCGATTTGGACTGCGCCACCAGCTCTCGGCCGACGCCGATGATTTTCGCCTGTCCATTGGCAAGGTAGTTCTCTACATATCCCTGATGAACGCGCGCGAAACGCTCAGGCATGAGCATGGCCAGCGGTTGGCCCACCATCTCGGCTTCGGTGTAGCCGAATTTGCGGATGGCGGCAGCATTTACCGACAGCATCCTGCCGGTGCTGTCGATCGTGATAATGGCATCGACGACCGCATCGAGTATCTGTGGCGCGTAGTCCGCCAGCCACTGGGCGCGTTCGGCATTCATCCGGCAGTCTGCAACCGCATATAGGTGATACCCGGCGCCAACGCCCAACACCAGGCAAGCTCCGTGCGCTCATCGCATTCCGGGTCGAACTCCCGAAGCGTCGAGAGCAGAGAGTCGAGCCAGAGATCGTACATCGCCGAAGGTA
>JAUIKX010000106.1 GCA_030430515.1 Gammaproteobacteria bacterium
TACGAGAAGCGGGTGTACAACTACGCGCTGAGAATGGTCGGACAACCTGACGACGCCTTCGATCTGATGCAGGAGGTGTTCATCGGCGTTCACCGCAACCTGGCGTCTTATCGGGGCGACGGCGCCTTCCCAGCCTGGCTTTTCAGAATTGCCAGCTTCCGCTGTACCGACTACCTGCGACGCAGACGCTTCAGCGACACCTTCGATGAAACGCTGACACCGTCACCAGAAGGCAAAGGACCGCAGGCGCTGACAATGGCCACCCACGCCAACCAGCACATCAGTACGGCGCTGATGTGCCTGACACAGGATCAGCGCCAGGTGGTTGAGCTCAAGTTTTTTCAGCATTTCACGTTCGAAGACATCGCCGATCAGCTGGGTATCAGCCCCAATACTGCCAAGACCAGACTCTACAGCGCGCTGAAGAAACTGAGAAAGAACACCGAACTCGAGGAGTTCATCGATGGAATGTAACGATATCCGAGATAGTCTGGTGGACTACGTGGAAGACCAGCTGCCAGAGCAGCAACGCCAGCGCATTTCGGCACACCTGGAAACCTGCGAAAGCTGCCAGCACGACTACCAGAGCGCCTTCACCCTGGCCAGATATGCGGAGATCTGGCACGACGAAGCACCTCCCGTCTGGCAGGCACCACGTATCGGCGGGCAGAGACAGACGATGGCTGGCTTTTTCCGCTGGTTCCCCACCATGGCCAGCGCTGCGGCGTTGATGCTCGTCATCGCCATGTACGTGGAGGATCGCTCAGCGTCGGCACGACAGACCGTTCAACCGACCGTGGCAGCAATGCCTTCCTATCCCCTGCAGACCCAGGAAGCGAAGGCACACGAAGCGACGCTCGTACGCAACGTGCTCGAATCTTCGAGAAGTCAGCGCCAGCGCGAGCTGGAGGTGCTGGTCAAGCTGCTGAAAGCAGAGATGGACCGCCGCTCGCTGGAAACCGAAGAAAGCCTTCGATACCTGATCGCGCATCAGATCGAAAAAGAACAGGAGCTCGATGAGCTGCGCAGCACCATCGAACAGATCGACCCAGAAAGGTCCCTGCCGGGAAGAGCAATGCAATGAAGTATGTATACCTGATTCTGCTGGCGACCCTGATTGCAGGAAACGCCATGGCACGTCCGGCACCGGAGTGGCCTGGCATCAGGAAAGAGATACAGGTCACCGCCGATGTTCTCGAAGCCAGACTACGGGAAACCTTCAAGGACGACATGAACGTGCACTCAGTCAAAGGCCGATATCTGGCCCAGCAGGGTGTTCTTTTCGACATTCACCTGTCGTTGCCCTGGTTTTCCATCGACACGACCAACAACGGCGCCGACGTGCATATCGATGCAGACCTCAACCTCGAAGAGATTCCCCGCATGGTGCACGATATTCTCGCCGAGCTGCAGATCGCCATAACGCCATACCAGGCGGGGGAACTCGAAGCGCTGCGCGAACTTCGTGACGAACAGAAAGACATCCGGGAAGAGCAACGAACGTTGCGTGCAGAGCTGAGGAAGCTGCGTCGCGAGCAGGTTCGCGAACGCGATGAGAAAGCCCGTGAAGGCATCCGCGAGCAGATTGCCCAGCTAGAGCTGGAACTCGAGGCCGCAGAGACCGCCGCCGAGTCGCTATCGGACGATATAGAGGTTCTGTACAAGCAATTGCAGGAGCCTCCGCACGATCAGAAACGTCAGAATTCTGACGCGCCCGATCCGAATCTGGCCGCGAGCATCGCGCTATGCGACGCCGCATCGACACTTCGTTCGCTCGACAGCGAGAAGTACGTCACAGTCTCGCTCAAACAGCGGAGTAGCATGACGTACATCACATTCACGATGGAGCTGGTGGAAGACTGCCGGGCGCGAAGGATCGACGCTGTGGAACTGCTCGACAAAGCATGGGTTTACGAAGACTCCTGAAGACGTAGACCGCGCTCGCCCAATCTCCCAGACGGGCTACTCTAAACTACATGGACGTATTCGATCGCGTAGATCATTTCTGGCGCTATCGCCCCTTGCTGTGGGCGCTGGTGGGCCTGTTTCTGGCATTTCTCGCCTGGGCGGGACTTTCTGAGATCGACCAGCATGTGGTGGCCACAGGACGGGTTGTGCCCTCCGGAAACGCCCGCACCGTACAGCACCTGGAAGGCGGTATCGTCGATGAGATTCTGGTGCAGGAAGGTCAACCGGTAAAAGCGGGCGAGACGCTCTTCATCGTCGCGAATACGCTGGCCAAAAGCCGCCTTCGGGAAACGCAGCTCCAACGCCAGGCGCTTCAGGTCGCACAGCAGCGTCTGCAGGCCGAACTGGCTGGTGCCGAGCATATTGATTTCGCACCAACGCTTCGTCAGCAGCTTCCCGACCTGGTCGCCTCCGAAACGGCACTGTTCAACGCCAACCGACAGCAGTTTCAGGAGACCGTCAAAGCGCTGCAGGAACGCCTCAACCAGAAATCCCTTGCGCTCCAGGCACTGAACGCGCGAATCAGCAATCTCGAGAAAGAGCAGGCCATCACCGCCCGTCAGGCGCAGATCAAGCAGAAGCTCTACAAGTCGGGCGCAACATCGGAGGCGCAGTACCTGAACGCGATCTCAGCCCATCGCAAACTGGTTACGAGCCTCGAGCAGGCAAAAAACGAAGTGCCGATCCTGCGAGCCGAGCGTATCGAGCTGGAGAGCACATTGATCGAAACCCAGCAGGAACGCCATGCAAAGCTCTCTGAGTCCCTGAACCAAGGCAAACTCGATATCAAACAGCTCACCGAACGCGAAGCGGCTTTCAAAGACGAGGTGGCACGTTCGGCCATCGTGTCGCCGATCGATGGCACGCTGAACAAGCTCTACATCAACACCGTGGGCGGGGTCATTCAGGCGGGCGCGCCCATCGCCGAGATCACACCGGCGAACGAGGCGCTCGTCGTCGAAGGGCAAATCAGCACGCTGGATCGCGGCAAAGTCTGGCCCTCACTTCCGGTCATGACCAAGATCACCGCGTACGACTACACCATTTACGGCGGCATCGACGGCGAACTCACATACATCAGCCCCGATAGTTTCGTCGACAAACAGAACGTCGAACACTACAAGGTTCGCATCTCCCTGGCCGACTCACACATTCCTGAGGAACCTGATCTGGCCATTCAACCAGGCATGACAGCCGAAGTGAGCATTCTCACCGGCAAGATTTCAGTGCTGCATGCACTGCTGAAACCCATCACCAACATCAGTGCCCGCGCTCTCCGCGAAACCTGATCAAACAGAAAACCGAGAAAAGGAAATTCTCATGAGCGAAACCCAGAGCCAATCCGTGAAACCTGTCTTTTACGAACAGCCCATGATGCTGAGCAGAGAAACACACAAAGACTTAAAGCTGTCGGACAGCACAAGCTTCACGTTCGCGCAGAATGTCGCCTCTGTACCGGTGGTCATCAGTGAATTTGCCGTTGCCTCTGCCCACTACCCCATTGTGTTCGTTCAGGGCGATGAGTCCAGAGGTACCGCGGCGGACAGACCGATGCCCATGGCGCTACTCAGCACCCAATCTGGCCGGAACGACTTCGTCGATGAGGATGGCTCGTGGAAAGCAGGCACTTACATTCCCGCCTACGTACGCCGCTATCCGTTCGTGTTCGCCTCCGCCGAGGACAAAGACAACTTCGTGCTCTGCGCAGACCTTTCTTCCGATCGATTGTCGCGTGAAGAGGGCGCACCTCTCTTCACCGATGGCGGCGAGCCCACGGAGACGACCAGCCGCGCGCTGTCATTCTGCAACGATTTCCAGCGGGACTACGCCATGACCGAACGTTTCGTCGACACGCTCATGGGGCTGGATCTGCTGAGCGTGCAACGCCTGACGATTACCCGACGCAACCAGCCAAACACCGTTCTGGAAGGCCTCAGCCTGCTGAACCGCGACAAGTTTCGAAAACTCACCGATGAGGAATTTCTGGAGTTGAGAAGAAACGGCTGTCTCGGCCCGGTGTATGCCCATCTGTCATCGCTGCACAGGCTGCGACAGTTCATCTGAAGAAGAAAACGGGTACCGGAAGTACAATGACGGAGAAGCGCAAAGCGTCACCATCAGACCCGCTGGGCCAGTGCGTCAGCTACGTGCTGCGTTTCTATGATCTTCAGCCCGATATCGACACTCTGCAGAAAGTGCTGCCCAGAGCGTCTGACAGACTTTCGCTCGAAGATCTGCCGATGCTTGCGGAGAAGCTGAAACTGGAGCTCTCTCAAGGAGAAACCACCCTGAAGGAAGTCGGCAACGCCGCCGCTCCGGTGCTGGTCACCGATCAGGATGGCGGCAACCCGAAAGTCTACGTGCCGCAAAGCACCGGCGAGGAGCGCATTTTTTCTCCAGCCCACGGCGTAAAGCCCTGTTCGCTGGAGAAAATGCCTGACTCTCCCGTGCGCGTGACACTGCTCAAACCCAGCCGGCAGAGCATGGAAGCAGACGCCGAGCACATGGAGCGGAAAAGGCCCATCGACTGGTTCTGGAGGCCGCTGAAAAGATTCTGGTCGAGCTTTGCCGAGATCATCGTCTGCTCCGTATTCATCAACCTGTTCGTTCTGCTCATTCCGCTGTTCACGCTGAATGTCTACGATCAGGTCATACCGAACTTCGCCACAGAGACGCTGATCGTGTTGAGCACGGGTGTGCTCATCGCACTGGTATTCGATTTTCTCCTCAAGACAATGAGGACTTACATACTGGAACGCGTCGCCTCACGGGTGGGCAGCGAGTACGACGGAAAGCTCATGGAGCGCATGCTGCTGATCGACTCGGAGCATATGCGTCTGTCGGTGGGAGAACGCGCCAACCTGTTCAGGGAACTTCAGGGAATTCGCGAGTTCTACGCATCGAAGCTGATTCCAACCGCAGTAGACCTACCTTTTTTTCTGATGTTCATGGCGGTGATCTACATGATATCGCCCATTCTCACCGTTGTGCCGGCGGTCGGCGCCATCGCCATCGTCGCCATCAATGCGGCCATACAGATTCCCATCAACAGAGCCACGGCAAACAACTTTTCTTCCATGCAGAAGAAATCCACAGTGCTCATGGAAACCCTGAGCGGCACCAGCACCTTCAAGCTCTTCAACGCCGTCGGCAGCCGGCTGTTCCGCTGGTCGACAGTCTCTACCCATTCCGCGGAGTCAGCCCGCTACAACCAGTTTCTGCTGGGCGTAGTGCAGAACGTTTCGCTTGCCGCGGTGCATATCGTTCACGTGCTGATCGTGGTCGTCGGAGTTTTCGAGATTCAGGCCGGCATGCTGACCATCGGCGGTCTGATCGCCTGCACGATCCTGTCTGGCCGGGCGATGGCGCCCATCGTCAATGTCGGCTCCGTCGTCAGTCGGTGGCAGCAGTCGCGGGATATGCTCATCGCCGTGGACGGGCTGTTCAAGCTGCCCCATGAAGGTGAGCGAGCAGAGCAATCATCAGCAGCAGGCATCGACGGTGGTATCACCCTGCGCAACCTGACCTATCGATATCCAGGTCAGCAGCGACCCGCACTTCAGAACATCAGCCTCGACATCAAGCCGGGTGACAGGGTTGCACTCATCGGCCCGACCGGCGCAGGCAAGAGCACCACAGCGGGCCTTCTGAGCGGCATGATGCAGCGTTTCGAAGGAGACCTCGAAGTCGACGGCTGTGCCTTGAGCAGCATTTCTCCTGCACGCCTCAGAAGCAGCATCGCGTTCGTTCCGCAGATGCCGTTCTTCATCAATGGCAGCATTCGTGACAACGTGCTTCTTGGCTGCGAGGACGCCACCGAAGAAGCGCTTCTGGAAGCCCTCGAAATATCCGGGCTGGATGTCGTCATCAAGCAGACGGGAATGGGACTGGATACGCCCGTTGGTGAAAACGGCTCCGCGTTGTCCGGCGGACAGCGACAGGCCGTGAGCCTCGCTCGTGCAATTGTTCGCGACCCACAGATCATCGTTTTCGACGAGCCGACGACGGGTCTGGACAACAGCCTGGAAGCGCGCCTGAAACAGAAGCTCGGAAACTACCTGAAAGGGCGAACGTTCATCATGGTGACCCATCGGACCTCCATGCTCGAACTCGTTGATCGCCTCGTGCTCATGGACAGCGGCCGTATTCGCGCGGACGGACCGAGAGACGAGGTGCTGCAGATGTTGAGCGGCAAAGGGCCGCAGCAGCAGAGCGCGCAGGCAGCGGACCAGCAGCCCGGCACTTCAGTCCCGCACTAAGCTTTTCTCCGACCCATCCGGGGCAGTCCGCTTTACGGCCCGCCCTGAATGACCAGCTGCGTGCCATCGCTCCAGTCGATCGTTCGGGTATCGCCTACCGTCACATCGCTGGTCACAGTCTGGCCGCTCTGCGCCAGCGGGTTGATATCCGCCAGGTCGATGGTCGCGCTGTCCACATTGATCGTCAGGCTGCTACCGCTGGACATCGAACCGATTTCATCGTTACCGATGTCGAACGTATCGCCACCGGTGAGATCGGTGTTGCTGAAATCAAGCTCTTCAATGTCGGTGAAGATAGCCGCCAGATCGGCACCATCAATACCTGCGTCAGTCAGATCGTTACCGCCACCATCCGTGGCGATTTCAATCACGTCGGTGCCGCCCTGACCGTCTACAGAACCAAGGCTTGCCAATGAAGCGGTATCGAAAGAAAGGGAGTCGTTGCCTGAAGACAGCGTGAAGTTCTCAAAACCGGACACGGTATCCGTATCGCCGCCGGAGGTGAGGCTACCGCTGACTCCGGCGCCGCTGATGCTACCGGCCGTGATCGGGCCCATGGCGTTGAAGCTCAACGTATCCGAACCCGAGCCCCCGTCCAAAGTGTCAGCGCCTGCGCTCGCAAAGACCGTATCCGCACCGCCACCGGCTGCTATCGTGTTGGCGATAGCGCTACCTGTGAGCGTATCTGCAAAGTCTGAACCGGTCAGGTGCTCGATGCTGGTGAACGTATCACTCGCGCCGTCGCCGTCATTCGACGCCAACTGGGAGGCCAGGCTCGCCGTCACACCACCCGCCGCGTTGCTGTAGTCGGCCGTATCTTCACCCGCGCCACCGTGCAGCGTGTCCACGCCGCCACCGCCGCCGAGCACGTCGTTGCCGCCACCGCCGGTGAGCTCGTTGGCGCTGCCGTCACCGATGATCGTGTCGGCACCACCGGTGCCGATGATGTTTTCGACATTGCTCACCGTATCGTTGGCCAGGCCGAGCACCGTCACCAGCGCACCCGTTCCACCGTTCAACGTTACGCTGATCGAGGTCGCACCCGATGCCGAGTAATCCACCGTATCAACGTCAGCACCACCATCGATGGTGTCTGAACCGCCACCTTCCAGAATCAGGTCGTTGCCGGCACCGCCATCGATCGTGTCGCCATTCACACCACCGGACAGCGTATCGTTTCCGGCGCCACCCTCTAGGACGTTGGCGAACTCGTCACCAACGATCGTATCCGCGAATGCGGAGCCAGTGACATTTTCGATGCTGGTCAACGTATCGACGCCACCGTCGCCGTCGTCGGACACCGTATCCGCGCTCAGATCCGCGTTGATCCCCGCGGCCGCACTGGCATAGTTCACCGTATCGGAGTCAGCACCGCCATCAAGATCGTCATTTCCCGCTCCACCGGTCAGCACATCGTCGCCGGCGTCACCGTTCAGCGTGTCGTTGCCTGCAGCGCCGATCAGCGCATCGTTGCCGGCACCGCCCGAGATCACATCCGCGCTGCCGCTGCCGGTCAGATTATCGGCAAAGTTCGAGCCGGTCAGACGCTCGATGCTGGTGAACGTGTCGCTCGCGCCGTCGCCGTCATTCGTCGCCGACTGGGAAGCCAGGCTCGCCGTCACACCGCCTGCAGCGTTGCTGTAGTCGGCCGTATCTTCACCCGCGCCACCGTGCAGCGTGTCCACGCCGCCACCGCCGCCGAGCACGTCGTTGCCGCCACCGCCGGTGAGCTCGTTGGCGCTGCCGTCACCGATGATCGTGTCGGCACCTGCCGTGCCGATGATGTTCTCGATGTTCTGGACCGAATCGTTCACATCGCCACCGACGATCACGGTCGCTGCCGTACCGCCGTTCAACGTGACACTGATCGAAGTGGCACCCGATGACGCATAGTCCAGTGTGTCCACATCCGCGCCGCCATCAATCGAATCGGCACCGGTACCTGCGAAGATCGTATCGTTACCAGCACCACCATCGATGGTGTCCGAACCGCCGCCCGCAGTAATGCTGTCCGCTCCGGAGCCGCCAGCGATGACGTTAGCCGACCCGTTGCCGGTGAGCGTGTCGTTGAAATTCGAACCCGTCAGGTTTTCGATGCCCGTGAAGCTGTCGGTACCGCCATCGCCGTCGTTGCTGGCACCACTGGTCACATCCGCCGTCACGGCCGAAGCAGCCAGGGAGTAGTCGGCTGTATCCTGGCCCGTGCCACCGATCAGGGTGTCGATGCCACCCCCACCGTAAAGCGTATCCGCTCCTGCACCGCCATCGAGGGTATTGGCGGCGCCGTCTCCGGATAGCTGGTCGCCAAAGTTGGAGCCGGTGACGTTTTCGATGCTGGAAAGAACGTCGTTAGCGCCATCGCCGTCGTCGAGTGCAGAAGAGGATGCCAGATCCACCGTGACTGCACCGGCCGCGAGCGAGTAATCCGCCGTGTCCGTTCCGCTGCCGCCCGTGAGGCTGTCAACTCCGCCTCTGCCTCGAAGCGTATCGTCCTGATCGCCACCGAGCAGAACGTTACCCAGAGCGTTGCCCGTTATGGTATCCGCGAAGCTGGAACCGGTGACATTTTCGACGCCGCTCAGGCTATCGCTTCCGCCGTCCCCGTCATTTGTCGCCGTGCCTGCAGACAGGTCAAGCACAATACCGCTCGCGGCATTGGCGTAAACAGCTGTATCCGCGCCTTCGCCGCCAACGAGCGTGTCGTTACCGACCCCGCCCTCCAGAATATCGTCGCCGTCGCTACCGTCGAGTACATTGGCAAGGCCATCACCGACAAGGGTGTCGGCACCCAATGTACCGGTGATGTTTTCCACGTTCTGGATCGAATCGTTCGCATCACCGGTTACGGTAACCATCACCGCCGACGCGCCATTCAGCGTAACGGCGATTGCCGCCAAACCACTTGTGGAGTAGTCGATGGTATCCGTTCCTGAACCACCGTCTACGTTATCCGCCCCAAGGCTGCCCAGAATCAGGTCGTCGCCACCACCGCCGTCGACGCTGTCGGTGCCGGAGCCGCCATCGAGGACATCCGCACCCAGGCCTCCAGCCACCGTATCGTTGCCACCCATACCGAGCAGGACGTTATCGAGCGAATCTCCGACGATATTGTCGTTGCCGGCGGTACCAGTTACGTTTTCCACATTCAGTATCTGGTCGTTATCACCTCCGGATACTGTCACAGTCGCAGCCGATGCACCGTTAAGCGTGACGTCGATGGACGTTACGGCCAGCGCTGAATAGTCCACCGTGTCGTTATCCGCACCACCGTCGATGGTGTCGCTTCCAGCGCTGGCAATAAACGTATCATCGCCCGTGCCACCGCTGAGCGTATCGCTGCCACCGGCGCCATCGATGATGTCGTCGCCAGCACTGCCGCTCAAGATGTTATCGGCACCATCACCCGTCAGGTCGTCGTCGCCCGAAGAACCGATGATGCTCTCGAAATTGACGATGGAATCGTTATCGCCACCGCTGACATTTACGGTCGCGCCGGTCGCACCGTTGAGCGTCAGCGTGATGCCCGAGGTACCGGAAAGCGTCGAGTAATCGAGGACATCGACCCCCGCACCGCCATCGAGCGTATCGCTGCCCGCTGATGCGTAGACCGTATCGTCGCCCGCACCGGCATCAACCGTGTCGGCTTGCGATGAGGTGGTGATGGTATCGGCCTGGTCTGTCGCCACGTACTGCTCGAAACCGCTGATCAGGTCGGTGAAGGAGCCAGACCCGAGAACCACGCCTGAGGCCAGGTTCAACGTAATGCCCACCCCGAGCGTGTCATACCGCAACTCATCCGCAGCCCCGGCACCACCGATCAGCGTATCGTTACCGAGGCTGCCCGTGATGACATCATCGCCGGCACCGCCATCGATTCGGTTGGCGTTGTCGTCGCCCGCGATCGTATCGTTGCCAGACGTGCCGACGATATTTTCGATGTCGTCCAGCGTATCGTCATCGCCGCCGATCACCGTCACGGTCGAACTGCCTGCGCCATTCAGCGCAACCGTAATCGCCGTGGCACCGGAGCCCGAGTAATCGACGGTATCGCTGCCGCTGCCGCCCAAGTAGCTGTCGGCACCTGCCGATGCAAAGAAATCATCGTTTCCGTCGCCACCGCCAAGAACGTTGGCCGATGCGTTACCCGTGATGGAATCAGCACCGTTACCACCCGTGATGTTCTCAATGTTTCTGATCGTATCGGTGGCCGTACCATTGATCGTTACCGTCGAATCTCCCGCGTCGTTGAGCACGACGGAAATCGCCGTCGACGCAGAGGCGCCGCTGTAGCTGATCGTGTCGACGCCGACATTGCCGTCATAGGCGTTTGCACCCGCCCGTCCTTCGTCGTCCACAACGAAGAGATCGTTCTCGGTACCGCCGTCATAGTCACCGCCGGTAGAATGAATACGAATCGTGTCAGCGCCGGCACCGCCGAGAATCACGCTGTTGTCACCGAAAATCTGCAGGTCGTCGCCATCATCGCCACCATCGACAGTGGCATTGTCGG
>JAUIKX010000373.1 GCA_030430515.1 Gammaproteobacteria bacterium
CCCTCGATCTCGGCCGGATAGATATTGACGCCGCCGGAGATGATCATGTCGATCTTGCGATCGCTCAGGTAAAGAAAGCCGTCGTCGTCGAAATAGCCGATGTCACCAAAGGTGAATACGCCGGGTTCCAGATGCACCTGGGCGGTCTTTTCCGGCTCGTTGTGATATTCGAAGTCGGAACCCATCCGATTCTTCACATAGATCTGTCCGTGCTCGCCGGCGGGCAACACGGCGCCATCGTCGTCGCGCACGGTGATTTCCACCAGCGCTGAAGGTGCGCCGACCGTGCCTGGTTTGGCAAGCCATTGCTCTGCGGTGACCGTGGTGACGATGGAGCCTTCCGTAGAGCCGTAGTACTCGTTTATCACCGGCCCCCACCAGTCGATCATGTCCCGCTTGACCTGCGGTGGGCATGGGGCTGCGCCGTGCCATACCACTACGAGACTGCCGCCCTGAAAAGCATCTCTGCGCGCTTTGTCGAGCTGCAGTAAGCGGTGAAACTGGGTGGGCACCAGGTGCACGTTGGTAATTTTGTGGCGATCGATCAGGTCCAGCGTCTCACCGGCGTCGAACTTGTGGCGCATGACGATGTGGCTGCCGGCAATGAGGGGCAGAAAGGAGAACGCCCATTGTGCTGAGTGGTACACAGGGCCGCAAAGCAGGGTGCTGCCGTCAGGGGGGATGCTGAGCATCTGCGACAGTCCCGCACCCATCATTGCCATCACTTCCAACGGCGCACCGGCACTGAATGTGCTTGAGCGCACGCCTTTAGGACGCCCGGTGGTGCCTGAGGTATAGAACATCGGCCCGCCCAGGCATTGGTTTTCCGGCTCGTCAGTGCTCTGCTCGGCGAGCAGGGATTCGTACGCGCCGAACGCGGGGTCGCTGCCGCGGATCTGCACGGTTTGTTCGAGCCCGGGCGTCTCTTCGCGCGCCATTGCTGCAAGGGCGACCTCTGCGAACCGGTCTTCTACGAAGAGGATCTTCGCGCCCGAGTTGTCGATGACATAGGCCAGTTCTTCCGCGGTGAAGTGCCAGTTCACCGGCACACACAGCACGCCGGCGTGGGTAGCGGCCAGGAGCACCTCGAAATACTCCCGGCAGTTGCCGGCGAATATGGCAATGGTGTCACCGGGCTCCAAACCCTGACCCCGCAGCCAATGCACCAGCCGGTTCGTCCGTTCGTTGAGGGATGCCCAGGTGGTGGAGCCGCGTTCATCGGTCAGGGCGGCACGATCACCACTCGCTTGGGCGTGCTGGGCACAGTACTGCGTCATAATGTTGCCTGTTAGATCTGTTTGCGTGCGAGCTTCATGCGCCGCGACGTGTGTTCACCGGCCTCGTAGTAGGGCCGCTCGCCGCGAATGGTCACCCGGTGACCGCTGCGGGTCTCGGGCCAGTAGTCCCACAGGGCCAGATGTTGGGTGCAGCGGTTGTCCCATAGAGCGATATCGTTCGGGCGCCACTTGAACCGCACCTGAAACTCGACGCGCTGCTGGTGCTGGTAGAGCATCGACAGCAGCGCTTCGCTCTCATCGGCGCTCAGACCCTGGATGCGGGTGGTGAAGGCGGGATTCACGTACAGCGCCTGGCGGCCGCTTTGCGGATGCGTGCGTACGACGGGATGGATGGCGCTCGGATAGCTTCGTCCGGCATCGTCCACGCCGCGGTCGGAGTAGCGGCCGCGGTAGATGTGCTCCGAGCCGTGGGTGGCCGTGAGCGTGCTCAGAAACCGCTGCATGGGTGGCGACAGGGTCTCGAAGGCCGCATACATGCTGGAAAACAACGTATCACCGCCGCTGCTGGGCACCTGATGCATCTGCAGCATGGTCGCCAGCGGCGGCTCGTCATCGCAGGAAACGTCGGTGTGCCAGCCGTTGCCGTTGGCCACCTTGGAGTGCTCATCGGCATAGATCACGAAGATCTCCGGATGGCCCTCCAGATGTGGTGCTGCCGGATGAAAGTGCGGCGGCCCGAAGTGGTTGGCGAAGGCGATCTGCGCCT
>JAUIKX010000107.1 GCA_030430515.1 Gammaproteobacteria bacterium
CGATGGTGTGGTTACCCCTGGGGTAACCGGCCGATACCTCTTCGAACTCAATAAGCAGGACGATCGATGGTGCATCCATCGCTGGCAGGCAGTTTCCGACCGCTCTGCTTGATGATTTCCTTTCTCGCATAAAAAAGGCCGCCCATGAGGCGGCCTTTTTTGTGCAACCTGTCTTACGTACGTTTACAGGCTGTACTTCACTCTGAAAGAGACCGTTCGTGGCAGGCCGCCGTAGCCGATTAGGTCAGCCTGTGAGCGTCCCACACCGCTGAATGCCGCTTCCAGCATGCCGGAAATCACAAGTTCGTCGGTCAGGTTCTTGCCCAGGAGCTGGAACTGCCAGTGGCCATCGGGGCTTTCCAGATAGGTGCTGGCATTCCACAGCGTGTAGGAATCGCGCCATGCCAGGGGGTGGCCCAGAGCGGACGCGTTGTACTCGTCGCTGTACTGAGCGTCGACGGTGAAACCGACAGACCAGCCATTCGCCAGTTGGGTGTCGTAGTTCACGCCGACCGATGCGGTCCATTCCGGCGCCATGCCGGTGGCTTCGCCGCTGATGTCCTGGCCGGGTGCGCCGTTGGTTTCCGGGACTGTGGCGTTGCAGCCGGTGGCGGCAGTCTGACCTTCCCAGCACGGGGCGATAAAGGTGTCGTACTCGGCTTTGTTGTAGGCCAGCGAACCATGCACGCGTAGCCCCGGCAGGTTTGCAGGTGCCCATTCCAGATCCATCTCCATGCCTTCGGTGGTGGCTTCACCTGCATTCAGCGTGATGAAGGTGATGGCGGTCGGGTTGAAGTAATCGAGCTGCAGATCGTCGAAGTTGTAGCTGTAGAGCGACACGTTGAAGCGCAGCTGATTGTCGAGGAGTGTCGACTTCATGCCGATCTCAAATCCGTCTGCAGTTTCCTGGTCGAAGAAGAAGTCCCGGGCGATGCTGCTGCCGGCGAGTACCGCACCGTTGGAGAAGCCGCCGGATTTGTACGCTGACTTATATGCTGCGTAGAGATTGATTTCGTCGTTGACCTGCCAGCTGATGGTGGCTTCCGGCGACAGCTCGTCGAAATCCTGATCGGCGGGAATCGAGCCTTCGATCCAGTTCAGAGCCGCGGTGCCGATGGGGTGCACATAAGGCTGAGTGAAGATGGAGTCTTTCGTTTCGTCGGTGTAGCGCGCGCCGATGGTTGCGGTTACGGTGTCGCTGATGTCGAAGCTCAGTTCCGCGAACGGAGAGAAAGTCTCGCCATCGGTGCTGCTGACCTTGTTGTAGGTGACGAACTCGTTGGCAGGATCAGCCACGGCGGAATTCCAGTTGGCGAAACCGAAGGTCACCCATTGACTGAAATCGCGTGTGGTTTCCTGGTAAAGCACGCCGACCATGAAGTTGAACGGGCCATCGAGGTCGCTGGTCAGACGCAGCTCCTGCGAGAAGGCTTCCCACTCGGTGAGTTCGGTGGCGAATACCGCATTGGGTTGTTGCGAGAAGTCTGCTGGCAACGCCCAGGAGTTCTCATTTTCCTGGATGTTGGTGATGGAGGTGAGCGTGTAGCTGCCCAGATCCCACTCGGCTTCCAGATTGATGTAGTAACTTTCGTAGTCGTTGTAGACCTCGCCATTTCCTGCTTCAGGCAGGCTGGTGAGGATGTCGGGCAGATTCAGGTGCGCCGTGCGGAATTGGTCACCGCAGGGCAGACCCGAAAGGCTGACGCCACTGTCGCAGGAGAAATGCACATGGTTCCAGGCCGAGTTCAGTACTTCCACTTCGCTGGTCTGCGCGGTGAGCGTCAGCGACAGGTTGTCCGTTGGATCGGCGGTGAGCGTGAGGCGAATCAGCGTTTCTTCTTCCTGAGGCGTCTCAGCATTGAAACCCGGGGCCGTCGTGTTGATCACATTGCCGGTGGCGAGATCGGTAACGCCCGCGAAAGGCTGGCTGACGGAGCTGTTCTTGTAGTAGCCGCCGTCCATGTCGGAAAGGCGCACGGCAAGACGAGCAGCAGCGCGGTCGCCCAGCGGGCCGGAAAGAATACCTTCGTAACGTGTGCGCTCAGAGGTAAATTCGTAGTCGACGCTCAGACTGGCTTCGAGTTCATCGGTGGGCTTTGCCGTGGTGAGCGAAATCACCCCGGCCGTGGCGTTCTTGCCGAAAAACAGCGACTGCGGGCCTTTGAGAATTTCGATCTGGCCGAGATCGAACATGCCTTCATTCAGCGTTCGGCCCTGGCCGAAGTAGGCGCCGTTCACCACGACGGCAACGGACTGCTCGATGCCGATGCTGGTGGCGCTCGATGCGCCGATGCCGCGCATGGTGATCTGTGCGCCGGAGCCGTTCGATACGCGGCCGACGTACAGGTTCGGCGTCATATCTGCAATGCGCTCCAGGCTGGTGAGGTCGTACTCATCAACCCGCTCGGCGGAATATGCGGTCATGGTGAGCGGTGCATCCTGCAGGCTCTCCTCGCGTTTACGGGCGGTGACGACGATCTCTTCGATGCCGGTGGCGCGAGCCTGATCAGCAGCGATTGCCGGAGCCGAAAGCAAACCCATGGACGAACACGCCAGCAGCGTGCGCCGGAAAATAGTGGTCATAGTAGAATCTCTCTCCTCGGAATCCGGTTTTATACAAGACTGGAAAAATATTGCAACGTTGTATAAAAATGAAGCACGTTACAGAGAGGGGTAGATATGACGGATCTTACGGGCAAAGTGGCGGCCATCACCGGCGGTACGAGGGGAATCGGGCGGGGGCTCGCTGAAGCGTTTCTTGCGGCCGGTGCCAGCGTATCGATCAACGGCCGCACGCCGGCCAAGGGCGAAGAGGCACTTGCAGAAATGAATGCCGGAGACCGAGCGGCATTTTTCGCGGGTGATGTGACCAGCCGGGATGACGTGAACGCGTTTATCGACCAGACCATCGAACGGTTCGGGCGCGTGGACATACTGGTGAATAATGCCGGCGGTTCATCGGGCTTTGCGCTCGTAGAAGACATGAGCGACGAATCCTGGGAGCAGGCGGGCAACTGGATTCTCAATTCCTGTTTCTGGGCGACGAAACGCGCGCTCAAAGACATGGGCAAACGAGGCTGGGGCCGCATCATCAATATTTCCTCGGTAGAGGGGCGGCAGGCCAACAAAGCCACTGCCTCGCACTACATTACGTTCAAGCACGCCATGAACGGTTTCACCAAAGCCGTGGCGTTCGAGTACGGCGAGAAGGGCATTACCAGCAACGCCATTTCACCCGGGGCGGTGGAAACCGACCTCATGCGCGAAGCCGGTCCGCAGGCTGCCGAGTCCATGGGCATCAGCTACGAAGAGTTCAAAGATAACTACGCGCAGGAAGCAGCGATCAAGCGGCTGAACACGGTTGAAGAGGTGTCGGGTTTGGCGCTTTACCTGGTGTCTGACGCGGGCGGAGGTGTGACGGGCGCCATCCTCCCTGTGGATGGCGGCACTGCACTCTAACAACGCTCTAAAGAGAGCCCGCAACCACCGCTGCACCGAGCAGCCCTGGTTGCGGGTGTTCGATCAGCAGAGTGGGAATGCGCTCCATGATGTGACTGTGGCGGCCTTTGCGTTCGAACGCAGCGCGAAAGCCGCTTTCCTTCAGCAAATCCTTATAGCGCCCGAGAATGCCTCCGGCCAGGTAGATGCCGTCAAAGGTGCCGGCCATCAGCGCCAGATCGCCGGCGACCTGGCCGAGCACTTCGAAGAAGACTTCGATCGTCGTTGCGGCAACCGCATCGGCTCCGGAAATCGCGTGCGCAAAAATGTCTGCCGCTGATGGCGCCTGCTGGTCGATGTCCATGCCGGACAACGCCCAGTAAATATTCTCGATGCCCTGGCCCGATGCCAGTCGCTCAACGGAGACGCGCTCGTAGCGGCGCAGCAGCCGTGCGCGAATCTTGGCCTGGGTTTCTGTCTCCGGTGCGAAGCCGATGTGGCCGCCCTCCGTGACAAGGGCGGCAGTGAAGCCTGGCTCCCCAACCATGCCGGCGACGCCCAGTCCGGTTCCCGGGCCGATCACGCCGAGCCGAAAATGGCCTGAGGAAATGTCGGGCTCAGATAGCGGGCCGACAGGGCTGCAGTGGCCGTTGTTGACGACGGGTAGCGAGAACGCCACCGACTCGAAGTCGTTCAGCAGACGCACCCGTTGCACATTGAAAGTCTGACGAATCTTTTCCTCTGCAAGGTGCCAGTGGTTGTTCGTCATATTGATAGCGCCGTCGACTACCGGTCCTGCCGCGGCGAGGCATACGGTCTCAACCTGCTCGATGCCGGCGCCATTGAGGTAGGCGCTGATGGCCAGTTCCACGGTTTCGAAATCCGCGCATTGCAGGATCTTTTCCTGAGTGTAGGTGGCCGGTGAGCTACCAGTCAGGGCAAAACGGGCGTTGGTGCCGCCGATGTCGCCGATGAGGCCGGTTCCGTCAGTCATGAATCTGCGCCAGAGCCGAGCGGATCAGCCCGCCGATCTTGCGGAAGTCGCCGGCTTCGATGGCGGAAGGCGGCACGAACCAGGAACCGCCGATGCAGCTGACGTTATCGAGCGCCAGATAGCTCGGTGCGAGCGCTTCGTTGATGCCGCCCGTGGGACAGAACTGTACCTCCGGTAGCGGAGCGCCAAGGGCTTTAAGCGCGGCGACGCCACCGAGTATCTCGGCGGGAAAAAACTTCTGGGTACGGTAGCCGAGTTCGAGAAGCCTCATGCTTTCCGACGCGGTGGCGATACCTGGCAGCCAGGGCAGGTCGGCGGCAGCGACCAGCGCTTCGGTGGCTCCCGGGCTCACGGCGAACTGGGCGCCCGCGTCGCGTACGGCGGCAAAATGCGCAGGGGTTCTGACGCTGCCAGCGCCAAGCAACAGCTCCGGCAGCTTTTTCGCCAGCGCTTCGATGCTTTCCAAAGCGGTTTGTGTGCGCAAGGTGACCTCTATGGCCTTGATACCCGAGTTGAGCAGGCATTCCCCGAGCGCCACGGCGTTGTCTGCGTTGGTGATGGCAACCACCGGCATCAGTGGGATGCCCTTGAGCAGTTCGCTAGCGTCCATCCTTCAGTTCCCGTTGTTGGCGAAAATACTGGCACCCGCTTCGGAGGCGCCGACGGCAGCGCGAAAGGCGCTGAAAAGCTCCCGCCCGGTGCCGTGGTGGTTGCCGCGGAGATCGATTTCCGGCTGTGGTCGTGCAGACAGGTCCGCTTCAACCGTGAGCGTGCCTGCCTGTGCGTCGATATGAATCATATCGCCGTCGCGTATGCGGCCGATCATACCGCCATGGGCTGCTTCCGGCGTGACCTGAATTGCGGCCAGTACCTTACCGGAGGCGCCGGACATGCGGCCGTCGGTGAGCAGCGCTACCTTTTTGCCGTTGTTCTGCAGTATGCCGAGATAGGGTGACAGCTTATGCAGCTCCGGCATGCCGTTGGCGGCGGGGCCCTGGTAAGGCACGACGGCAACCAGGTCTCCGTTCATCGTGCCGGCTTCGAACGCGGCAACGAAATCGGCCTGGCTGAGAAACACGCGCGCTGGTGCATTGATGGACCAGTGTTCTGTTGCTACCGCGGATATCTTGACCACGGCCCGGCCGATATTGCCATCAACGACAGCCAGACCGCCTTCCTTCTGAAACGGTTCTTCTATGCTCCGCAGCACGCTTCTGTCGCCGGACTTTGCCGGCACCGGCCGCCAGCGGAGCTGATCGTCGGCAAGCTCGGGTTTGTCGCTGTAACGCTGAAGGCCAGCGCCCGCTACGGTGTTGACGTCTGCATGCAGCAAACCGCGGCTGCACAGATCGCGAATGACAAAACCCAGGCCGCCGGCTTCGTGAAATGCGTTCACGTCGGCGGAACCGTTGGGATAGACGTTTGTCAGCAGGGGGACTACGCGGGCGAGGTCGGCGAAATCCCCCCAGTCGATCTGGATGCCCGCGGCAGCAGCCATGGCCACGAGATGGAGTGTGTGGTTGGTGGAGCCGCCTGTAGCGAGCAGCCCGACGATGGCGTTGACGATGGCGCGTTCGTCGACCACCTGGCTGATGGGCGTGAAATCTTCGGTCAGCCGTGTGATCTGTACCGCTCGTGCCGTGGCCGATTCGGTGAGCGCATCGCGCAGCGGGGTATTCGGCGGTACGAAGGAGCTGCCCGGCAACTGCAGACCCATGAACTCCATGAGCATCTGATTGCTGTTGGCCGTGCCGTAGAACGTGCATGTGCCTGGGGAGTGGTAGGAGGCGGATTCTGCAGCGAGGAGCTCAGTCCGTCCCACATCGCCCGCAGCGTAAGCTTCGCGAACGGCGGCTTTTTCCTTGTTAGGCAGGCCCGAGGGCATCGGCCCGGCGGGCACGAAAACCGCTGGAAGATGCCCGAACGTCAGCGCGCCGATGACGAGTCCCGGCACGATTTTGTCGCACACCCCGAGGTAAAGCACCGCGTCGAACATATCGTGCGAAAGCGCGACCGCAGTGGCCATGGCAATGACGTCGCGACTGAATAGCGACAGGTCCATGCCGTCTCGTCCCTGCGTCACGCCGTCGCACATGGCCGGCACGCCACCCGCAAACTGTGCGGTGGCGCCGGCACGCGCGGCAGCTGCCCGGATGATGTCGGGAAACCGTTCATACGGCTGGTGCGCGCTGAGCATGTCGTTGTAGGCAGAGACGATGCCGATGTTCGGTGTTTGGTCTCCGGCGATTTTTGTCTTGTCTGCTGCCGCGCAGGCAGCGATACCGTGCGCCAGATTGCTGCACGACATGGCGGCCCGGCCGGTGTGTTCGCTTGCCGCGCGCGCCGCATTGTCGAGATACCGGTCGCGCGTGTCTCGGCTGCGCTCACGTATGCGTTCGGTTACCAGTTCAAGGGTTGGATGCATCTCAGCCTCGCTGTCAGGGTGCCCAGTAGATGGTGAGGGGTGTCTTGGTTTGCTGGAGCAGAGCGGCTACCGGGTAGCCGACCGGATTGTCGATAATGCGGCGTTTGGCTTCGCCGAAGGCCAGCAGCACCAGTGCTTCGCCGGCGACGAGCCGTGCGAGCGTCATGCTCAGGCGGCGGTGTTCGCTGTTTGCCGTGTGGATCTCGAGCAGCGCCTTGGTGTTTGACAGATCGAGACCTTCCTGCAGATTGGCGGCATCGGGAAAAAGCGAAGCGAAATGCCCATCTTCACCCATGCCTACGAGACAACAGGCAAACTTCGGCTCGAGGCTCTTGAAGCGCTCGAGCGGCACGAACGAAGCGGTTGCAGCCCGGTTCCTGAGCAGCCGGGTCTTCAGCATGCGGGTGTTGCTGTCTGCATGGTCCTCTGGGACGCAGCGCTCGTCGGTCAGCGTGACGTCGATCTTCGACCACGGTAGTACAGTGTCGGCCAGTATCGATAACGTCTCCAGCGGTGTGCTGCCGCCGCTGGCGACCAGGGTTGCGCGCTCGTGCTGCTTGAGGTGTTCTGTCAATCGCGAAGCAATGAATGCGGCTGCCTGACGCGAGGCATCGCCGCGGTTCTCGCAGGTGTTGAACTGAACGCTCAACTACCCACCTCCCAGGCACGGCCATCGCGGTCGAGCAGGGACGAAGCGGCGTGTGGTCCCCAGGCGCCGGCGACATACGTCTCAACGTTCTGTCTTGCTTCCTTCCAGCCGGCGATGATGCCGTCGGTGAAACGCCAGGCCGTTTCGATCTCGTCGCGGCGCATGAACAGCGCCGGATTGCCACGAATGGTTTCGATGAGCAGCCGTTCGTACGCATCGGGATATCGCACGCCGAATGTCTCTTCGAAGCTCAGATTCAGAGATACCGGCAGCAGACTGAAGCCGCCGGGTCCTGGCTCCTTGGCCATGATGCGCAGCTTCACGCCTTCATCGGGCTGCAGCATGATGGACAGACGGTTGGGCAGCGTGTCGTAGTGGGCATCGTCGAACACCATATGTGGCACGGGTTTGAACTGAATCGAGATCTCCGAGTGTTTGGCGGGCATGCGCTTGCCTGTGCGCAGATAGAACGGCACGCCGGACCAGCGCCAGTTCTCCACATCCACCTTCAGGGCAACGAACGTTTCGGTATCGGATTCACCGCCAAGCTCTTCGATGTAGCCGGGAACCGCCACGCCGCCGATCGCGCCGGCGCGGTACTGCGCGCGCACGGTGCGGTGTTTGACGTTCTCGGCGGTGATCGGGCGAAGGGCGCGCAGTACCTTGAGCTTTTCATCCCGTACGGCATCGTCATCGAGGCTGGCCGGTGCTTCCATGGCGACGAGGCACAGAAGCTGCATCAGGTGGTTCTGCACCATGTCGCGAAGCGCGCCGATGTCATCGTAGAAGTCGACGCGGTTACCCACACCAAGCTCCTCCGCAACAGTAATCTGCACGTGATCGATGACCTCACGCCGCCACAGCGGCTCGAACAGAGAGTTGGCAAAGCGCAGGGCGAGCAGGTTCTGTACGGTCTCTTTGCCCAGATAGTGATCGATGCGGAAAATCTGATTTTCCGCGAAGCAGGCGCCGACTGCGTCATTGATGGCGCGTGCTGACTCGTAGTCTTCGCCCACCGGTTTTTCGAGCACGATGCGCATGTTGTCGGTCATCAGCCCGTTCGTTTGAAAACCCTGGGCAACAGGCCCGAAGAGCGTGGGCGGGGTGGCCAGATAGATGGCGCGAATCTTGTGTTCGTGCCCCTCGAGCAGCGTGCAGAGTGCGGCCCACGAGTCGGCGTTCAGCGCATCGAGGTCGATGTAATTCACCCGGGCTGAAAAGCGCTGCCAGGTCGTGGGATCGATCTCTTCCTTGCCGAGTGCGTTGTTGAGCGCTTCCTGGACGGTGCCCAGGTAGGTATCTCGGGACATTTCGCTCCGACCCGCGGCAATGATCCGGCTGGTGTCAGGAATCTGCCCGTCCTGATCCCGGTGGTACATCGCCGGCAGCAGTTTGCGCATGGCCAGATCGCCGCCACCACCGAAGATAATCAGGTCGAATGGATCGACTGGAATGAGCTGGGCCATGGTCCTCTCCGGGTGACTGAAATGTAGTATAGCTACAATAATCGGATATTACTGTAGATTAGTCTATACTAAAACTGTAGTTTGGCTACTTTCTGTCGGAAATTTGGATATGGACGTACTGAAACGCATCGATGTGGAGTTCCTCCGCCTGAGTCCGGCGGAGCAGTGTGTGGCGCGCTGGGTGCGGTCTCACCCGAGGGAAACCATCGAGGCGCCGCTCGCCAGGCTTGCGGAACTTTGCGACGTGAGCGAACCGACGGTGATTCGTTTCTGTCGCAGCGTTGGGTGCACGGGATACAGGGCCTTGAAGGCTGGTCTTGCCAGTGTTGTTGAGCAGCCCAGAAGCTACCTGCACCAGGAAGTGGATGCATCGGATGCGACAGAACTCGCCGTGGGTAAAGTTTTGGACAATGCCATCCGCGGGCTGATGGATGTACGTTCTAGCCTGAACCAGATGCCATTCGAGGATGCAGCGTCTGCGCTTGCTAACGCACGCCAGGTCGTTTTCGTAGGCGTAGGCGCATCCGGCCATGCGGCTGTTGACAGCGCGCATAAATTTTTCCGGCTGGGCGTGCCTTGTGCAACGGCAACGGATGCGCAGACCATCGCGCAGCACGCCGCCATTGCTACGCCTGAAACTGTATTTGTTGTGTTGTCCCATACCGGCGTCTGGCCCGAGGTGCATGAGAATATGGCCCTTGCTCGGGACTCGGGTGCGACCGTCATCGCCGTAACGCTGCCCGGCTCTCCGCTCGCCCAGGTATGTACCTGGTTGTTTCCCTGTCATCCACCTGAAGACACGAACGTGCATACTCCAATGAGTTCACGATTGGCGCAGTTGGCTGTGCTGGATGCCTTGCAGGTAGCAATGGCGCTGGCGCTGGGTGCCGACGCTACGTCAAGGTTGAGGCGCAGCAAGTCTGTACTGGCAGCGCGTCGTGACGGCATTTCCACTCATCAGGCAATGGAGCGCTGAAAATGAGACAGACCAAAATCGTCGCGACGCTGGGTCCGGCCACCGATTCGCACGTAGAAGCGCTGGTGCGGGCTGGTGTTGATGTCTTCCGGCTGAACTTCTCTCACGGTAGCCATGATGAGCACGCTGGGCGCATGCAGAGTATCCGTGCGGCGGCAGAAACATGTGGTCGGTTCGTTGCAGTTCTGGCAGACCTGCAGGGGCCGAAGATCCGCATCGACGGCTTTGCCGGCACCGACGAGGTGATGCTGGTCAAGGGTGAACCGTTCGTCATCGATACGACGCTCGGCGAGCGGGATGGCGATGCAGGGCGGGTAGGCACGACCTACACGACGCTGCCCGATGAGGTAAAAGCGGGAGATGTACTGGTACTCGGCGACGGGCTCATTCAGCTCGGCGTGCAATCCGTATCTGCGACTGCTGTAGCGTGCGAGGTTGTCGTGGGCGGAGCGCTCGGTGCACGCAAGGGTATCAACAAGCGGGGCGGCGGGCTTTCCGCGCCGGCGTTGACGGACAAAGACGTTGAGGACCTGAGATTTGCCTGTGAGCAGGGAGCAGACTATCTGGCCGTATCCTTTCCCAGAAGTGCCGAGGACATGGCGCAGGCCCGCACACTGGTCGATGCGACCGGTGCGCAGTGCGGTCTGATTGCGAAGCTCGAACGTTCCGAAGCCATCGCTTCGGAAAAGGTGCTCGATGACATCATTCTGGCGTCTGATGCGGTCATGGTTGCCAGAGGCGATCTCGGTATTGAGATCGGCGACGCGC
>JAUIKX010000108.1 GCA_030430515.1 Gammaproteobacteria bacterium
CCGAAGAGGAAACCATCTACGCCGGCAATCGCTTCATGATCTACGCGCTGTATCCCCAGTGTAATATTTCGATCCACAAGATCTGGGGCTTTCAGAAACAGAACATGGTGTTCGCCATCGGCAAGTCAATTCTCGATCGAACCTCAAAGACCAATGTGGGTGAGCTCTGCCTCCAATTCGGCGGCGGCGGCCATCCTGCAGCGGGAACCTGTCAGGTGCCTATCAATGATGCCGACCACGTTCTGCGCGATCTCATCCACAGGATCACCGCCGATGGCTGAATCATCGGCAAGGACATGATGACGACGCGGCGCTGACTATCCCTCTAAAGCCGCCCTGACGGACGGATCGGAAAACAGTAGCGACATTTTCGCATCGAAGACGCGTCTTACGGACTCGTTGTGTTGATCCATCATGGCGCCGCCACCGGCTGCTTCTTCGCCAGAGATTGTATTACGCGCGATCTCGTTGCCTGCTTCATCGCGTACGAGGAGATCCAGGTCGTAAATAATCTTGAGATTGGTAAAAACGTCCGATTTCCACTCGCGCATGACAAGCTCGACGCTACGCGTGGCGCTATCGGAGACCATTGCATATCCGGAATTGACGAGGCCAGAGCGAATTGCTTCAGCCAGCTCCTCCGCCAGAGGTGCGCCGCTCGCGGTCGTGACGTTGAACGGATTGCCGTAGCCACCTCGGCGCAGACCAACGAAATTCGATTGTTTCTTGCCGTTCAAAACGTAGGGTCGCTTGTCGGTGACGCTTACGGAAACGGTCTGCGTTCCCCGGAGAGGCAGCACGACCTCAGCCGTACGGTAGTCGTAGACATTACCGACAGCGCACCCCCCAAGAAGCACGGTCAGCGTCAGTAAAATCGTTGGGATCGAATTTCGGTTCGGCAAAACGGAACTCCTAGCTGTCGATACATTAGCACTTGTCGTGCATGAGCTATTTACCTAGTCTCTCACGCAGATTGACAAAAAGGAAAGATCATGACGCCAAGGACAGGACGCTTCGTAAAGGGAATCAGCATTGTTGCGGCTGCTTGCATTCTGATGGGATGTGCCGCCGGCCAGACCTCTGGCCAACCGCTAATGATGGACGACAAATCACTGGTCGTGTTCTACGTCGCGCACCAGCCGAAAGACGGCCGCGATCTTCACCTCACTATTGCCAACAACCTCACTCAACGTGGCTACAGGGCGACGTCGGGCAAAGCGGGTGATGAACCGCCGACGGCCACCCACCTCGTCAGCTACATCGATCACTGGGCGTGGGATATGCGGATGTTTCTCGCCGACCTGCGGCTGGAGGTTCGGGACCCCGAAACCGGTGCGATTCTGGCGTACGGCCAATCGGTACAGAACTCTCTCAAAGCCATGGGCTGGACCCACGACGATGTCATAGAGCTCGCAGTAGCAGAGATGTTGGGCGAAATCCCCACCGCACCGGGCGGAGAGTAGCCGCTATCTGCCAGATAGCTTAGATTGCCTGGGCGCGGACGAGGCGAAGGGACCAATGAACAAACCTGAGCAAATGAATACAGTCAGCGTATCCCTGGCAGCAGCACTCGATCGCTTCAGGACGATTGTTGGCGCGGAGTGGGTGTACACGCACAGAGATGACGTCTCGCTATACGACGATGCTTTCACCCCTTTCGCTGGCGAGCAGAAAGAGACCCACGCCGCAGCATCCGTAGCCCCCGCGAGCACAGAAGAGGTGCAGCAGGTGGTGCTCGCCGCCAATGAGCATCGGATACCCCTGTATCCGATCTCGACCGGGCGCAACCTCGCCTACGGCGGATCAGCGCCGGTACTCTCCGGCAGCGTGATTCTCGACCTCAAGCGCATGGACCGAATTCTCAAAGTGAGCGAGGACAACGCATTCGCGCTGGTAGAGCCCGGCGTGACCTACTTCGATCTGTACCGTCATATCCGCGAGCGTGGCCTCAAACTCTGGATCGACTGCCCGGATACCGGTTGGGGCAGCTTCATCGGCAACGCTCTGGACCACGGCGCCGGCATGACCCAGCTGCCGTTCAAAGATCACTTCTCCGCACGTTGCGGCATGGAGGTGGTTCTGGGAGACGGGCGCCTGGTGCGCACAGGTATGGGCGCGCTGCCCGACTCGAAGCTCTGGCAGCAGAGCCGCTATGCCGCCGGCCCGCTGGTAGAAGGCATATTCTCGCAGTCCAATTTTGGCGTCGTGACCAAGATGGGATTCTGGCTCATGCCGGAGCCTGAAGCTGTGCTGAGCGCCCGGGTGATCGCACCGAAACACGACGACGTTGTACCGCTTGTTAAAATCCTCGCAAGACTGATCTACTCGGGCGAAATCAACTGCTACACCAACGTCAGAAGTCCGGTGTTTTCGCAAGCGAACGACGATGAAGGCATGGCGCTGTGGCGGCAGGATGATGGTGGCCGAGCGGAGCAGTGGGATGCTTACGCCGAAAAACTCGATAGCCACTTCTGGCAGATTCCGCTCAGATTTTACGGTGCGCCCGATGTGATTCGGGCGCAGTGGGCCAACGTGAGCCGACAGTTCAAAGAGATTGCGGGCGTGACCACGGAGCCCGCCGAGATGCTGCAGTTTCCGTTGAGCGATTCGCAGATCAGCGAGCTTTCACATCTGAGCTACTACGGCATCCCCAGCCTGGCTGTATTCACCGGCATCGCCATGGACAAGGATTTCAAGGGTCACCTGGACGCATCCGTGGTGGTGCCCATGGACGGCAACGAAATCCTCAAAGCCTCACGGGTCTTCAGGCGGCTCTACGACGACGCGGGGTTACCGCAGGTGATGGGTTTTGCGGAGCACTACCACACCCGCACCATGATCATGTTCCAGGGCCTGTACCTGAACCACGACCCGGAACACAACGCCAACGTCCGCAGAACCTACAGCCGTATCGTGAGAACGGCGGCAGAACATGGCTGGGGCATCTACCGTACCCACATCGGCTTCATGGATGAGGTCATGGAGACCTACTCGTTCAACGACCACGCCCTACGAGGTTTGCACGAATCCATGAAGGACGCGCTCGATCCCAGAGGGATCCTGTCGGCAGGACGCTACGGCATCTGGCCGAAGCACATTCGGGGTCGCAGGACCCCCTGATCACGATTCCCCCTGCGCCTGCTTAGCCGCAAGCGCGCGGTCGTAAGCTGAGCTCTTCTTGAGTATCCCCTTTGGTCTGCCAGCAGGGCGGCTATCACCAGATCCAGACCGTCCCGCCGGCCGGGACGCGAAACTCAACTTCTTCGCTTTGCGCACCTGACGCGCTTCGCGGGCACGGTTACCGGATTTTTCGAGCCGTGCTTTCCAGCCCTCCCGGCGGGACACGGTCAACTCTCGGCGTGCTGCCCGGTACTGGTTCTGTGCTTGCTGGTAGCGCTGTCGTGCAGCATCACGTTGCAGTTCGAGATTGGCGCGCTTGAGAGTCGCTTGACGTACGTCGTTGCGCAGACGTGAGGAGGACGACGCCTCATGACGCTGGCGGATACGATTTTCGGTGCGGCGTACTGCCGCCAACTCCCGATCGAGTAGGCGCACTTCGCTGCGCCGCCTGACAATAATCCCCTTGAGATTATTGAGCCGCTGCTTCTGCCGCCTGCTCTGTTTCCTCGCACTGGGTTTAGCGACCGTCGCGGCTGGCTTACCGGCACCTGGTCTGGGGGCCGCTTCAGCGGAAATAGTGCACGCAACGCCGAACGCCCCCATACACAGGCATAAAATCACTCGAGTGACGACTCTATTGCACATCGTTGTTGCCTCCTGGCGGCTCGTCGCCTGATGTCAGCTCGATGGTGTCTTCGTGCAGCCTGCTGTAGGCCGTAAGCGATTCGAGATCTGGATGCGGCTCCTGCTCGCTCAACGGGTTCTGCATGGCGAAAGTCACGAGCGAAGGTCGCGCGAGTGCGACATTCCACAGGCGCAGACCACCGAGCGCGCCTGTGAAAGGTGAGGTATCGGCCGGTGCGCTACCCAGATGAAAAGCCTGTGAGGTGCCCTCTTGCAGCGTCAGCGCGAACTCGCCCACGACGCGACCATTGACCATAACGACGACCGAGCCGCCCAGATTGACCAGGGCAATGTGCTGAAGTTGATCGCCAGTCATGGGTAATTCCAACTCATCGATCTCGTCGCCGCTCTGCAGGCTGATGCCGGATCGGTCACCCAGTACCGACACGACATAGAGGTAGCCGCTATCACCCACATTCGCCACCACGACCGGGTCGTAACCGGGATCCTGATCCCAGCCCGTGGCGAGCCAGAATTCGAGCGTGCCCTGCTCTGCAAGCGTAAAGGCCTCATCACCCGGGAAAGACAGCGCGCTGCCCACCTCGAACTCGAGGATATCGGGGCGATAAGAATCGGCAGACACCGCGCCACCCAGCACCAGAAACAAACCTGCAAATAGACACCGCATCAGAAATTCACGTCGGGCCTGACAGACAACCTGGGCTCCTGGCTCAGTGGCCTGAATGACTTCGATGCCATTGCTTGCGGCTGCGGAAGCTCAAGACGGGTACCTGGTGCCGGCGTAGCAGGAAGCGGCGGTGGTGCCGTAGCCGGCGGGTCGGGGATGTAGTTGAGGCCTCGGCGCTGCGCGTAGGTGTGAAGGCTTTCCTTCTTCATCTCGTTGAGCTGCTTCTTGGCATTGCCATAGGCATTCACCGCTCTGGTGAGTCGTGCCTGAACCTGCGGGTCGGTCATGAGGTTGCCGACTCCGCGCTGCTGCATATCCCGCACCACGGATGCCATGCCGTTCATCTGCTTTCTGAGGCTCGCAACCTTGCGCTTCTGACGCGCAAGGCTCTTCGCCTGCTGCTTGGCCAAATGTTGCTGGCTGATCGGCTTTCCGGCCTGCGGCTTTAACCGGCCAGATGCTGCCTGCGCGTTGGCTACCAGCAAGGCCGCCATCAACAGTACAGAAAGACATCTACTCAACATATTCGCTCTCCTCTTCAAGCAGCATTGCACTCGACACTTCGACGTTGTCGGCCAAAACAAGCTCACCCACCCGAAAGTTGCTGTACGCGAGAAGCTCTTCAATATCGGGGTGAAGGTCACCCGCGTCGAAGGGGTCTTTAAGGGCAAACTCAACCAGCACTTCAGGATCTAGCGGCACGTCCCAAAGCCGCAGCGCGGAAATCGCCCCGATGAACGAAGAAACACCGCCGTCGAGCGAACCCACGCTCAGCGTGGATAGCGGCTGTGCTTCGATAGACATCGCAGCCGCGCCGCTGTACCGACCGTCCACAAAGGCTGCGAGCTGATCGTCATAATCGAGAATGGCCACGTGATGGGTTGCACCATCCGCAAAGTCGAAGTCAAAGCGCGCATGCCGGGTTCCGCACTGAACGAGCAGGGCCTGGCGGTCAGCTGCAATGCTCACGCGGTAGGCCGGGGAAACTCCCTCACCGTTTGACAGCACCACCGGGTGATAGCCCGGGTTGCCTGTCCAGTCCGCAACTACCCAGAACTCGATGGTTCCTCCTGTCGTCAGGCCAAGCAAAGGCGGCGACGACAAAGCAAACGGCGCGGAGGCTGGAATCTCGATGGTATCGGGCACATATTGATCGGCGGCGAAGCCATCTGCGATCAGGCCCAGACAGAGCGCAGTGGCCAACGTACGTCGCATGTTCTTCTTGGTCATCTTCGTTCCTGTCATCTATTTAATGCGCTTGGCGCGAACCGACAGCACAAAGTCAGGCAGATTTTTCGCGCCCACCTTCCAGGTCTGGTCCTGCGACTTGCCCACCGGCAGGTTGCTGCGCATGGCTTTCAGGGTGGGGAAGGTCTTCTCATGCCGCCGCCATTTTTTGGTGAGGCTCGGTTTGTAGCGCCAGCGCATATCGAGCGCGAGTGAGTACTTAGCAATCTGCGCGCGTGTGCCTTTCACCTCGATCAGGCCAGCGCTTCCACGGGAGTAGCTGTAGGTTTCCGTCTGCCGCTTTTTCTTGCACTTCGCTTCGAACGTTTTGCGCTTGGTTGTTTCAACACCTCGACTGCGCGAGCCGATGAAAGCCTCCATATCCAGCGTGCCGGTGGCCGACTTGACGAACCCGGAACCCTTTCCCGTGCACCAGGCATGGCGCACGTAGAGGTGCCAGGTCTCCACCTGCTCGGGGATCACCGGCCGAATCTCCGGCAGGAGACTCGCGCTGCTGACCTTGTTAGCCTGGGTCTGCATGTAACGTTTGACCGCGAATCTCAGCCCGTCTCTGACCGTGGTGTACACCTCCGGCTGGTCCGGAAAGTTCATTGGACTCAGCAGCTCATATATGGGTCGCAGATCCAGCAGCACGGGATACGGCGTTTTGCCTGCGCTGTAGCCGGCCTCGCTCCAGGAGCCATTGCCACCGACCGCAACGAACGTGGCGCCTTCATTGCCGATGGAACCTGAAGTACCGTTCGTCATGCCGGCTTTGAGGCTTCCCCGAACCGAACCGTTCTGCCCCAGCACGCCACCCGCGTACTCAGCTTCGATTCCGGCATTCCACTCGGTGAACTCTCTAAACGATTCTTCCGTGATGCTCTGGGTGATCTTGGCAGCGGAGCCGTAGGTCACGGCATAGGGATAGTGCGTACCGAAACGCTCGATGATGTGCTGGTAACGGCCGAACCGCACCGCATCACCAATCGCGTCGATGAAATCATCTGACAACGTCACGTACGGATGATCGAGCACCAGGGCGTAGAGCTTAGCCCGGGAGTACCCCAACGCCTGCGCCACAGATTCATTTTTCTGCATGCTGGTGAGCCAGGACAGCGACGCATCGACGCTCACGGATGTCTTCGCAAGAAACCCGGTTGGCTCAGCCTTACCGTCGTACGACCCACCCAGTGTCACGGCAACGGATCGCTGATACTCGGTGCCCGAGGTCGACATTTTTTTGCTGTACACCATGCCTTGAGCACCTTCCTGAAGGAACTTGAGGCCCAGCGGCACCGTGCGTTGCTCGGTGATCACGTACCGCTGAGCATCGACTTCGGCAAACACCTCCAGCTTACGGTTGTCGAGCAGATAGAACGGGTCCTGCTTGACCACGTCGTAGCCTTTACGGCTGGCCGTGAGATTTTCCAGGTTATAGCTGAGGAGAAAGGCATCGTCAGACGCGGTCTGGTTGCTCATGGCCGCTTCAGACAGACGCGACTCGGGGCGCAGATAGGACACCCCGCCAAGACGAAGGCGCGGCCGCTTCGACGCCGTCAGATCAAGTTCCAGGGTGCTGCCGAGATAAGAACGACTTTCCGCGCGGAAAACCTTGACCGGCCCGCCCGGTTGCAGCGCCTCTTCGATACCGATCCCGTCATCACTCAGGAAACGTACGAACCCGTAGTTCGTCAGCGCGTCCGCGACCCAGACCTCTTCATCGTCGCGCCCGACGCTGCCGATGAAGAGGTGCCTCAGATCGGTGTAGTTGCCATTGGCCAGCACCACGAGTTCCGGTGCATCCACACCCCAGATTTCCGGCTGGTTCAAAGAATGATCGAGCGTTATGAGGCCGCTTTCCTGCCACACACCATCCAGCCGCTTCCAGCAAAGACCCTGCATATCGTCTGTGCCCGCGCCTGCTTCGACTTCGTCGAGCGAGAAACTCGCAAACGTGCGTTGGGTGATCCTGTCGACACGAACCGCCTCGATCCGCTCTCGAGGCGTCTGCTCCGGTGGTGCAGATGCTTCGTCCGGCTGGCAGCCCGTGTAGGCCTCATAGGATACGAACTCCGGCGGCGGCGGCATCTTCTTTCCCCGACGCGGCGGCGGCACCCGTTCCGGGATCGGGGCCGGCGTGGTTTGCTCAGGCAGAACCGCATCGGGATCGTCGATGTAGGGCTCGGAAGGCACCCCGGCGGGCCCGGCATATGTCTCCGGCGACTGCTCAGGAATCAGTTCGTACCGATAGGTTCGGGCACCGCTGTTTACCGTGACATCCAGCCTTCCATCATCGAGCATCGTCATGCTGGCACGCCCCATGAGTGGCAGGTCGTCTGCCTGGTAAGTGCCGTACTCAGTCTCCTGGATATTCTTCATCACGACCATGCCGGGTTGCACCCGCAGGATCAGCGCGTGCAGCCATGTGTCAACCGCATAGGCGCGGCCACGGTCGATACGGATACGCTTGTTGATGGTGGACACCCGCCAGACGCCATCAATATCCATCGCCTGGCCGGGCGGCACATCCACATCCTTGGGAAGAAACGCCGGGATCAGGGCTGTCGCATGAGAGGCCCAAACCATCAGGGCAAGAAATGAAAACCACTTTTTCATATGCCTGCGACCTACTGCAGATGGCACGCGAGCGAGTCGACGCCCAGGGTGTGGATGCGCTTGTAGCCGGCAGGGCACTTGTAGCAGCTACCCCCTGTCGGCAGGCCAACATGAAACTGGCCCGAGGGGCATCCCCAGGCACGGCCGTTGAACGTCGCCGGTATCCAGGGTCCGGTAATCGACTTACGCTTTTTGCAGGCCTTCGGGTGGTCCATGGCCCGGGCAGTTCGCTTGTAACCGGTGGGGCAGCGCCAGCAGGAACCCCCTTTAACGGTAGAAAAATAGTTCTGTTTGCCGGGGCAACCGAGGTTGCTGGCTGCACCGATTTTCCGTGCTTGCACAACCGGCTTCACTCTTTCCGGCTCTGCCTCCTCTTCTTCATACACCTCCTCTTCGTCAGTAACGTCCTCACCGCTGGCTCTCGTCATCGTGTACCTGGTCTCACCCATTGCCCCCTGAACTACCACATGCAACGTGCGCGTCAGTTTGTTGAGCTTCGCTCGCCACGGTCCCATGAGCGGCAGATCCTCGCCAACGAAACTCCCGTCGCTGTCGCGCCGGATGTCTTTGACCACCACCATTCCCGGCTCCACCTTGAAGAGAAACAGGTGCAACCAGGGATCGACGACAACCGCCCGGCTGCCTTCAATACGCACCCGTTTGTTGATGCCGCTCACCCGCCAGTATCCATCCAACCCGCTTGCAGCGCCCACGGGCACATCCGCCGCTCTGGGCAGAGCGGCGGGAACCGCCAGCGCCTGCGCAGCGATGACGAGCAGAGAAACGCAGATCATCAGTCTTCGGAGGTTTTTCATCCTGTTTCACTCTTCCTGTTTCTGAAATCGATGCCAAGGCGAGCGCCAACATGATGTCTGGCGCCTGAGTTGCAGGCTTTGCAAGGCGCAAACTCGGTCGGTGCGCCAGCGACGCTCAGAGATTTGCCGTCTCTCGGCAGCGCCACCCAGACGAGACTCGGGTTCATATCCATGGTGCCGATACGCGGCCGATTGGTGTCCCAGTGCAGGTAGTAGCGATCAGAACCGTCCGTGACCTGGATCTTCTCTATGCGTATCGAACCGGAACTCAGCATCACCGGTATGACGAACAATCGCTGCTGCTCGAAGTCCACATCGAACCAGTGGGGGTCCAGCCGTGAGTTGTCCAGCGCCGCGCGGCTGCTCAGCAACAACGCGCGGCCCTCGAACCCCGAGATGCGAACGGCTTCGGGCCTTTCGAACGGCGCACCGGCCAACACGGGCTCAGAAGCTCGCCATCCGCCGACTGATCTCGCCAGTTGGATCTCAGCGCCGAATGGTCGGGTACCATCAGGCCCGGCGCCCGTTATGAAAGTCGCGCGCAGGCGCAGCGTGTTCTCATCCAGCCAGCGAACCGCCACGAGCTCCTGCAGCCACCAGCCTTCGTGCAGAACATGAATTTCCCGCTCCGAGACACGCACGTAGAGCCCACCGCTGCACCGGTGTGTGAGCAGTTGCATGTAAGAGCCGTTCAGCCGATCGAAAACCGACTCCAGCGACCTCAGAGCACTCGGGTCATTCCGTACGCAGGCCGCGCGCGATTGCGCCACCGATGAAACGGCTGCGGCGGCGCCGAGAAGCGCGGCAACGAAAAGGCACGCGCACCTGAATTTCCCTGTCCACATGGGCTGATCGACTGTACTTTTGCTTTCTTACACATACAGACGACAGAACCCGACAAAAGTGACAGAACTTTTTCCGCTCGCGCTCTCAATCGAAGATCAGCGGGTACGCTCCCAAGCAGCGATATGAGCACCGGCAGCGGCGTCCACCTGCTTGAGAGCGCGCAGAATAGCCACCAGATTACGATCTCTCTCATGACGGAGGCTATCGAGGTCGCGCCCGCGGGCCTGCTCATCTGATTGCCTGGCAATGCGCTCAATGAGTTCGTCATCCAGCTCAGGCACGTCGGTGAGACGGCTCCAGGGCCAGGAAAGCGCCGGCCCGAACTGCGCCAGAAAATGCCGCATCCCGGCTTGCCCTCCGGCGAGACGGTAGGTCTCGAACAGCCCCATCTGCGCCCAGCGCAGGCCGAACCCGTAGCGGATGGCATCATCCACCTGCTCAGTGGTTGCCACACCATCGCGCACCAGCCACAGGGCTTCGCGCCAGACCGCTTCGAGCAGACGATCGGCAACGTGGGCATCAATCTCGCGTTCGAGAACCAACGGCTTCATCGCTACCTGGGCCAGCATCTTTTCAGCTCGTGCAACGCAACTCCTGCTGGTCAGCGATGAAGGCACAACCTCCACGAGCGGCAGCAGGTAGACCGGGTTAAAGGGATGGCAAACAAGAAAGCGCTCAGGG
>JAUIKX010000374.1 GCA_030430515.1 Gammaproteobacteria bacterium
CTGCATAACCACTCTGCCACCCAGCCAGAGAGGCGCGCATTCTACCCATCGACTCACAGCTTTGGAAGGCGCTATTCCTCTGCGCCTTCCTGAAGTACGGGCCAGGCTGCATGAAGATAGAGCCACATGGACCAGAAGGTGAGCACCGCGGCAATGTAAAGCAGTACATAGCCGAGCAGCACCAGCGGTTGAGTGAGCCCCGGTGCGTGCGCCAGCAGCACGGCGATGGCTACCATCTGTACGGTTGTCTTGACCTTGCCGAGCCACCCGACTGCCACCAGGCCGCGGGTATTCATTTCAGCCATCCATTCCCGCAGCGCGCTGATGACGATTTCGCGGCCGATGATCACGAGCGCAGGAATGGTCAGCCAGATGTCCGAGTGATGGCCCACGAGAAGCACGAGAGCGGTCGAAACAATGATCTTGTCGGCTACCGGATCGAGGAACGCCCCGAACGGTGTCGTCTGGTTCAGGCGCCGGGCCAGGTATCCGTCCAGCCAGTCGGTGAACGCAGCCAAAGCGAAAAGGCTGGCCGTCGCCATATAGCGACCCTCCCACCCCGACAGATAGAGCAGCGCGAAGAACGGCACCAGCAGGATGCGGCTGAGCGTGAGGATATTAGGCAGGTTCATGCGGGGAGTGTAGCGGTTGCGCCGTTATTCGGCATGCAGTGCATCGTAAATATCCTGTGCAAGTTTGCCGGAGATGCCCGGCACCTTGCGTATTTCCTCCACACTTGCGCCTTTGACCGCCCGTAGGCCGCCGAAATGGGTGAGCAGCTCCCGTCGGCGTTTCGGTCCTACCCCAGGAATGTGATCGAGCTCCGTCTCTCTTCGTTTCTTCGCCCGGCGCTGGCGGTGTCCTGTAATGGCAAACCGATGCGCCTCATCGCGGATGTGCTGCAGCAGGTGCACCGCCTCGCCACCTGCCGGTAGCCGGATCTCTTCCCTGCCCACATAGAATTTCTCGAGACCTGGTTTACGCGTGGGACCTTTGGCAATCCCCAGCAGAAGCACGTTGTCGATCTGCAGCTCTGCGAGCACGGCTTCCGCGCTGGTCAACTGGCCCAGACCGCCATCGATGACAAGCACATCCGGCATGGTGCCCTCGCCTTTCTTCAGGCGCGTGTATCTGCGCCGAAGGGCCTGCTCCATGGCCGCGAAATCATCTCCGCCGGTGATGTCCTCGATGTTGAAACGACGGTAATCAGACTTCAGCGGGCCGTTGGTGTCGAAAACTACACAGGAGGCAACCGTGCCCTCTCCCATGGTATGACTGATATCGAAACACTCCAGACGCTCGGGTAGCGCGTCGAGCCCGAGACCTTCCTGCAGAGCAACGAAGCGCGCAAACACGTTACGTTTGTCTGCCAGGTAGGCATTGAGGTTGATGCTCGCGTTTTCCAGCGCCATAGCCTGCCAACGCGCCCGCTGCCCGCGCACTTCGTGTCCTACCTGCACCCGTCTGCCGCTTCGCTCGGTCAATGTTTCAGCGAGCAACGGCGCATCCTGCAATGCATCGCTGGTGATCACTCGGCGCGGCACCTCCCGCTCGCGGCCGCCGAGGTAAAACTGGCCGATGAACGCCTCGAGCACTTCCGCGTTGGTCAGCCCCAACTCGTTCGAAGGGAACCAGGTACGGCTGCCCAGCAAACGGCCCTGGCGTATGAACATGGCCTGCACGCACAGGACGCCGCTGCGTGCCTCTACAGCAAACACATCTACATCGCCCTCGGCTGCGTGCACGTACTGCTGCTCCTGAACCCGTCTCAGCCGGGTGATCTGATCGCGGATGCGGGCTGCGCGCTCGTACTCGAGCGCATCTGCCGCAGCCGTCATGTCGGTCTTGTAGGCCTCGAGGACCTCCTGACTCTTGCCTTCGAGAAACAGCACGGCCAGCTGCACATCTCGAGCGTAGTCTTCCTCGCTGACCAGATTCACGCAGGGACCGCTGCAGCGTTCGATCTGGTACTGCAGACA
>JAUIKX010000109.1 GCA_030430515.1 Gammaproteobacteria bacterium
CGTGACGTTTTACGGCTTCGTACTGCTCATGACGGTACCGCTCGCAAATGCTCCACTGATTTGCATCCTTCAGAGCCAGAGACCATGGGTAGAGGCTTGTGTCGTCAGGGTCTGGCGCAGGGCCAAGGGCAGAACGGATGGCTGCTGCATCGTATCCGAACTGTTCCATCAACTCGTCACCCAGATCGTTGAGGTATCCGTGTGCGAAAGCGTTGCTCTGCGGGTCATCCGCCAGCCGCTTCCAGCTGTTGACTGACGAAGTCTGTGGCCTGGAATGCTGGTGCACCCCGGTCGGATCATTCATCTTTCCTTTCGGTGCCGGTGTGTTGGTGTACTCCACCATCGTTTCGTGGAAGTCGATCCCCAGGTAGCTGCACAACCGCTGTGTCTCGCTCTCCGGGGTCTCTACGAAGCTTTCGTATCGTACGGTAATCGCGTCAGCGCCCAGCAGCTCGATGCCATCGAGAATCCACCGAGGCGCGCTGACCAGGTCAGGGCCAAACCATCCCAGTATTTTCCAATCACCTTTCACGTAGGTGTCGAGCTCAGAAGCCAGCACGGCCATTGGGTTGCGCAGCAGAAAAATGAACTTTGCTTTGGGGAACAGACGGTAGAGGTCGGGGATGATGAAGAAGTATCTCGGTGTTTTGTCGAGAAAGTGCTTCTTGCCTGCACGCGAAAGCGCGTTGCCATAGACAGTCTGTGCGTAGGCACGTATAGCGTCGTCGTAGATTTCCCGGCCGCTTGTATAGTTGCCGAGGAACTCTTCTACGGCTTCCTTGCGCCATTTGGCTCCGTACTCGGCCGTTACGCCTGATTCGCGCAGGCTGTAAGCGGGGTTCAGCATCAACCAGGTCTCGGCCGATGTCTGAATATCCGGATGGCCGCTGAGTACGCGCTGCATGAGGGTTGAACCTGATCTGGGTTGGGAGATCAGAAAAATGAGGTCTTCGCCCAGGTAAGGTGAAGGCATGGCATCCATTCCAGGTATCGGTGGGTATCGAGTTACTCAGCTTGCTCGGAAAATAGCACACAATCACGACCCGCATTGGATGCGGTTCTCAGTTTTCCGCATTGTGGTGCTGCTGCCTGGTGTATCACGTCGAAGCTGCAATAATGGCAGGGCGTTTCCACCGGCTTCGAAGATGATCAGGAAGATATTGGGAGGCGTCGCAAGACGCCTCGGCGTGAAGGGAAATCACCGCAACGGCGGTACGGCGCGTTACGAGCAGGTGGTTTCGCTTGCACCGGAGGCCGTGTCGGCCAAAGGTCGCGCGCTGGTCGCTTACATCCTCGACCCCTTTCTGCTCAGGCCGGGAGAGCCGATTTCAAACAAGCACACGCATGACTGGGAATGCTGGTGCATCGTTCAGACACTGCTCTCTCAAGGTCTGGCGGTCGACGTAATCAGCTACCGGAATCGAACTTTCGTGCCGCGGGAAGACTATCGACTCTTTTTTGCAGCGCGAACGAACTTCCAGCGGATCGCCGAGCAGCTCCCGGATGCCTGTGTAAAGGTGGTTCATCTGGACACGGCTCACTGGCTGTACAACAACACGGCTGCTTTCAACCGTCTGCTCGATCTGCAGACGCGGCGTGGAGTCACGCTGTCCAACCTGAAAACGGTCGAGGAAAACTGGGCACTCGAAGCATGTGACATGGCGACGATTCTCGGGAACGAGTTTACGATCGACACGTATCGCTACGCCGGCAAGCCAATTCACCGGATACCCATCTCGGTGCCTGAGACTTACGAGTGGGACGAGGCAAAGAACTTTGCGGATGCTGGCGATACCTTTGTCTGGTTCGGCAGCGAAGGCTTTGTTCACAAGGGCCTGGACCTGGTCGTGGAAGCATTCGCGCGCATGCCAGAGTTTCGGTTGCTCGTCTGCGGCCCGGTGCAGGCCGAAACGGCCTTCATGGCCGCTTATGAGGAGGAGTTCGCTCTACCGAACATCGAAGCAGTTGGCTGGGTCGATGTCGCTGGGGATGACTTTCTGGAAGTGTGCCGACGCAGTGTCGGCCTCGTTTACCCCACCTGCTCTGAGGGTGGAGGCGGCAGTGCGCTGACCTGCATGCATGCTGGTTTGATCCCCATCGTCAGCCGCGCTGCGAGCGTCGACCTGCCCGAAGAAGGCATTCTGCTGGAATCCTGTACCGTTGATGAGATCTGTGCAGCGGTCAGAGAGGTTGCGAGCCGGACACCTGAAGCGCTCGAGTCCGCGAGTCGTGCTGTCTGGTCCTTCGCTCGGGAGCGTCATTCCAAGGATGCTTTCAAGGCAGGCTTCGAGCGGGTTCTGATTGAGAATATTCTGTCGAAATAGGCCATTGACCTTGTCTCGATAGCGCGGCTAAACGCTTTCTCCCTAGGCTCGAGGCTTTTTAGAGGCTAAAGGCTTTTTAGAGGCTAAAGGCTTTTCGGCGGCGCCATCTCAAAAAGCCAGAGCGAGCCGGCTTCGACTTCGCGAACACCGAGCTCAATGGCTTGCTCGTTGCTGACTTCGGGGGGAATACTCCCGATCAGTGGCCGGTATTTGCGCATCATCTCCGAAACGATATGAGGCAGTTGCTTGCCACTGCTGATGCGAACCAGCTGCCGGTCGTAAAGCATCCCGTCCGCACGAAGAATCGCTCGCCCATTCTTTTCGGCCTCAAGCGGCCATTGTTTCCAGAGGCGTCCCCAGGAGGTCTGCATGTAGCCGCTGGGAATATAGATCTTACCGTCGTGCTCGAGGATCCACGTTGTGCGGGAGCGTTCGGGTGACAGCAGCTGGAACTCCACTTCCCGTGCATCTTTGAGAAACGACCAGTCCGGCTCTTCACCGACATAGGGAGTCCCTGAAGTGAACGGCCCGCCGGCGACCATGGCAATGGGGCCGTCTGCAAAACGGGCGCCGATCAGCACGATCGCGATGCCGCAAAGGAACAGCACCAGCAAGATGCTGAGCCACTTGATTAACGCTGCAAACATGTGTGAAACCGTTAGCTAGCCTCTGTTCGAAAATTCGCCATTCGAGGCGAGTTTCCTGTAACGCTTCGACGAACCAGGTTCGCCTGCACCCCCGCAACCCGGAATTTTCTTCTCCGCACTGCGACGAAAAATGTGTGGGCTGCCGTGCATTCCATGTCATTTCACCCCAGGGCTCGGACCGTCAGTCACGAGATAGTGTGGACTGTGGCGGAACCCGGCAAGTGTATGAAAAATGTGAACTTATTCCTACGGCCAAACCGTTCTTTTCTTGGTAAAGTTACTGGTTGATGACGAGGATAGTCATGGCGCAACCATCGGGCCTGGACAATTCAGAAGCGAATGCTGAGAAAACGCACGCGACGGCAGAAGCGGTAACGCTGCTGCTGCGATCTCCTCGTTGGTCTGTATCCGCGGTCATGGAGCTCATGGAGATCGGTGACAGTGAGTTTCGCCGCCTCGTGGAGCAGAACCGAAAGCTTGCGCGTGTGCTGCAGGAACGAAAAGCGGATGATGGCTTCGACGGTCTGACAGAACGACAGTGCAAGGCCTGCGGCGACAGCTTCCGCACGGCCACGTTCCGGTCTTACTGTGGCTCTCCGGCCTGCAGAAAGGTGGAGCAGCTCGACCGGAGACGTTGATTGAGCCGTACAATCTCTCCAGAAGATCTTGATCTGCGAGCGCTTCCCGATCACTTCTACGCCGATCCTTACGCAACGTACCGGTGCCTCAGAGATGAAGCGCCGGTTCTGCAGCTCCCGGACGGCAGCTTTCTGCTCACGCGGTATGCCGATGTCAGAGCGGTCTATCGTGACGCTCGACGTTACAGTTCCGATAAGCGGCTTCAGTTCGAGCCGGTGTTCGGCGCTTCCTCGCCCCTCTATGCGCACCACACAACCAGCCTCGTGTTCAACGACCCGCCTCTGCACACGCAGGTTCGCAAAGCCATCGGCAACGCACTGTCCGACAGACTGGTTCACGCCCTGGAACCGACACTTGAAGCGCTGGTCGAACGGCTGCTCGATGACATCGAGGCACAGGGCGAATTCGACCTCATCGACGATTTCGCGGCAGCCATTCCCATAGAAATCATCGGTAACCTTCTGCGCGTACCTGAATCCGAAAGAGGGCCTCTGAGACGCTGGTCGCTGAGTATTCTGGGTGCCCTGGAGGTGGGGCTCGATGAAGAGGCTCTGGCACGAGGCAATGCGTCGGTGGTGGAATTCCTGAGTTTTCTGGAAGCGTTGATCGGTGAACGGCAGCAGTCTCTGTCGGAAGATGACGACGATATCGTCGCTCGACTGTTACGCTGGCGTGACGGTGATGCGCAGCTCAGTCGTGATGTGCTCTACCATCAGTGCATATTTTTGTTGAATGCGGGCCACGAGACGACGACGAACCTGATCGGCAATGGTGTCGTCGCTCTGCTCGAACGTCCGGAGACGCTGGCTCTACTGCGCAACGACCGGGCCCTTCTGCCCGCTGCGGTCGAAGAAATTCTGCGTATGGAAAGCCCGAATCAGCTGGGCAACCGGACGACTACAGAAGCAGTGAATATTCGCGGAGTGACAATTCCGCGGGATTCCGTCATCACCCTCTGCATTGGTGCAGCGAACCGTGATGATGATGTGTTTATCGAGCCTGATCGGTTTGACCTGGGGCGTGAGCCGAACCCGCATCTGGCATTCGGCGGCGGTATACACACCTGTGCCGGTCTGAACGTTGCACGTCTGGAAGGGCGGGTGGCGATCGGTGCGTTGCTTCAGCGTTTTCCGCATCTGGCAGTAAGGGGCGCACCGCAGCGCGCTCGGCGCGCGCGATTTCGTGGCTTTACGACGGTGCCGATGGCGACTTGAGCGCCCGCAGAATCGTATCCAGCTGTGCTCTCAGGTGGCTCTGAAGGTAGTTGAAGTTCACCCCTCTGGGTGTGAGCTCCCAGAATTCACTTTCCTGTTCAGCGCTCAACTCTCTCACCAGATCGACGATGGATATCTGCGACTCGCTGGCAAGATCCTGGAGGACTCTCGATGCGCGCTGTTCATCCGCGCGCTCCAGCAGGGTGGCGGCCGCCCGTATCTGAGCTTTGCGGACCCCGGCAATCGTGGCGGCCTGCTGCTCCGAGCGGAACGGCCTGTCCAGGGCCAGGAGCGCATCGAGCACGGCATCGATCTGCCGAGATTGTTCGGGGGGTGTCTGCTCCAGAAGAATGACCAGGTCGTAAGCGCAGGTTTCGAGCACGAACGGCTGGTCGAGCTGAAAGCTCAGGCGTGCGTAGTATTCGAACCGCCTGATGATCTCCAGCACCCGCTCGGTCTGGTCGATTCGGGTCAATGCCTCGGCGACCTGTCGGTACTGACTCAGCACGTAGTAGGCCGTGCGCTGATCCTGTGCGCGTATGGTGGTTCTGAGGTAGCTGTTGAAGCTGGTCAGACAGATACCGAGCAGTGCGGGGTTGATGGGTCCGCTTTCCAACGCGAGTTCGCGGGTGCGGATGCTGATCAGGTTGGCGACATCCCTAAGCTTGGGTATCACGTGTTCCGTCGCGTTGTGCAGGTGTGAGAACACCTTGAACTCAAACCAGATTTTCTGCTGGTCGATACGCCTTAGAGCGCTCGTTTCGAGCGAGACGAAATCCGCATCCTGAGCGAGTTCGGGGGAGACCGAGAACCAGTCTTCTGGCAGGCTGCTTCTGGTCGATTCGTATTCAGAGACGAGCTCGGAGAGTGCGTCGACGCAGGCCATGGCGATGTCGCGGTCGGCACTGTCGATGGCGCTGCGCAGCACATCCTGGATCTCATCCACCGCCCGGGCTACCGATAGCTGCCTTCCGTTGTGACTGCCTTGTGTGCAGGCCGCTATTTCACGCGCGGCCTGCCGTTTGATCCGGCGTATGACATTGATGGGCGAGATGAAGGTGAAGACGTAGGCAAAGTAGGGCAGCAGGGCCAGAAGTGCCAGGGTGACTGCAACCATGGTCAGCTGCTGAAGAAGGCTTGCGGTCTGACCGGCCGTGGTTGCTGCTACCCAGACGCAGAGCAGCGTTGTGAGCACGAAGAACGACAGCACTGCAATGTTGATCGGCTCTCGCACGAACATGGTGGATATCCGGTGATTGAACCGGGTTGCGGCCAGCTCGACGATGATGGCGACAACGGTGACCGCAATACCCAGAACGGCAGCGACGACCTCAGCAGCGTTGGCGACGGCTTCATACATTGCAGCATTCTCGCCAATTTGTGAGACGGGTTAAACTGCCGGTTCATTCCGAGGACACACTTCATGTGGGAAGCGGTTCTGTTGACGCTCAAACTTGCGGCGACGACCACATTGCTGTTGCTGATGATCGGTACACCTCTGGCATGGTGGTTGACCCGAACGTCGAGCCGCGCGAAACCGGTGATTGAGACTCTGACGGCCATGCCGCTGGTGCTGCCGCCGACGGTTCTGGGTTTCTATCTGCTCCTGGTCATGAATCCGAACTCGCTGCTCGGTGCGTTCTGGGTGCAGCTCACCGGACAGGCGCTGACCTTTTCCTTTTCCGGGCTGGTGGTAGCTTCGGTTTTCTACTCTCTGCCTTTCATGGTGCAGCCGCTACAGGCAGCGTTTGAGGCTGTGGGCCGTGGGCCGCTGGAGGCAGCGGCAAGTCTGGGCGCTGGCCCGATGGACGCGTTCTTCAATATCGCGCTACCGATGGCGGCGCGCGGTTACGTCACCGCCTGCGTGCTCACCTTTGCACATACGATTGGTGAGTTTGGTGTCGTTCTCATGGTGGGTGGCAACATTCCCGGCGAAACCAGAGTTGTGTCCATTGCTATTTACGAGCAGGTAGAAGCTCTGCGATATGCCGATGCGCACATGCTGAGTGCTGGACTGGTGCTGTTTTCTTTCTGCGTGCTGCTGTTTGTCTACAGTCTCAACAGGCGCTTTCCGGTGCGGGTGGTGTGATGCTCGAGTTCGACGTCGATCTGCCGCTGGGCCACACACGGCTCGAAGCGGCAGCCAGCCTTCCCATGCCGGGAGTCACCGTGCTGTTCGGGCCGAGCGGAGCGGGCAAGACCTCGCTGCTGCGTTGCCTCGCCGGCTTCGACGGTGCGCGAGGCACCATACGTTTTCGTGATCAGTGCTGGCTGGACACCAGCAATGGTATCTGCCGGCGACCGCACCTCCGGCCGGTTGGGTTTGCCTTTCAGGATGCTCGGCTGTTTACGCATCTCACTGTGCTGGGCAACCTGCAGTTTGCCAGCCGCCGCGCACCGGAAGACGCGCCCGGGTTCGACGCAGTGGTTGATGAGCTCGACCTGCATCCTTTGCTGGACAGGCAGCCCGCGGCGTTGTCAGGCGGCGAGCAGCAACGTATTTCGCTTGCACGGGCGGTGCTTGCGGGCCCGCAACTTCTGCTGCTCGATGAGCCTCTGAGTGCACTGGATTCATCCCGCAGGCAGCACATAGGAAACTATATCCGCTCACTGCCCGAGCAGTTCGACATGCGCCTGATCGTCGTTACGCACAGCGTGGAGGAAGTGGCGCGCCTGGCGACGGATATGGTCGTGCTCAACGCAGGGCGTGTGGTTGATCAGGGAGAACCGGCAACGCTTCTGGAGCGCCTGCTGGCGGGTTCTGTTGCCGAAGGGTTTGATGCGGGCGTTCTGCTCACCGCCCGGGTGGAGCAGGTGTTGCCGGAGGATCGCACGACCATGGTGAGCGTCAGCGATCAGGTGCTGACCCTGCCAGAGGTGTTGGATGAAGGGCTGGGTGGGCATGTGCGCCTGCACATCCGTTCCCGGGATGTCGCCATCGCCACTCGGGATCCAAGCCACATCAGCATCCGCAACCATGTTCGGTGCCGAGTGATCGATATCCAGCCGCTGCCCGATGGCCCTTTCGTCGATGTGGTGATGGGGGTCGGTGGACAGCACCTGCGTGCAAGAATTACGGTTATGGCGGCGCGTGAGCTGGATATCGCCGCAGGACAGGAGGTGTATGCGCTCATCAAGAGCGTTACGCTCGCCAGTTGATAAATGAAGCGAGGAGTACCCGCATGGCACAGCCACTACCCGATCATCCGAACCTTCGCGGCGGCTACGCGCCCCTGCAGATGGAGTGCGATGCCCCTGATCTCATCGTCGAGGGTGAGGTGCCGCGCGAGCTGTCCGGTACCTTCTACCGCAACGGTCCGAACCCGCAGTTTGCACCGCGCGCCGGTTACCACTGGTTCGCTGGAGACGGCATGATCCATGCGTTCGACATAGAAGATGGCAAGGTCAGCTACAAAAACCGCTGGGTGCGTACCGTCAAGTGGCAGTTGGAACGGCAGGCGGGAGAATCGCTGTTCAATCCCTTCAACCCCATGGACACGGATCCGCGAGCCCAGGGGGTTGAAAGTGACGGTCTGGCTAACACCAACATCGTCTGGCACGCAGGCAAGCTTCTGGCGTTGGAGGAGGCTCATGCGCCTTTTGAGCTGGACCCATACACACTCGAATCCGTCGGGCCCTGGACGTTTGACGGCAAACTGAAGGGGCCGATGACGGCACACCCGAAGATCGATCCTGCGACCGGCGAGATGTTCTTCTTCGCCTACAGTGCCGACGGTCTGCTCTCAGATCAGATGGCTTACCACGTTGTCGATGCTCAGGGACGATTGACCCATTCGCAAACCTTCACAGCGCCTTATGCATCCATGGTGCACGATTTCATCGTGACGGAAGACTATGTGATCTTCCCGATCATGCCGCTCGTAGGCTCTCTGGAGCGGGCAATGGAAGGTGGGCCAGCATTTGCCTGGGAACCGGAGCGCCTCGTTGAGATCGGTGTGATGCCACGTTACGGCGATGTGTCTGAGATCCGCTGGTTCAAAGGCGATCCGGCGTACGTATTCCATCCGATGAATGCGCATAGCGAAGGCGGTGTGGTCACGTGCGATGTCTGTGAGTTCGAACGGGCGCCGCTGTTTCCGCTGGCCGATGGCAGCCGCAGTGGCGATGAACCGCCGGTGGCTCGGCTCACCCGCTGGACGCTCGATATGAGCAGCGAAACGGATAGCTACAAGCACGAGCTGCTGGACGATATGCCATGCGAGTTTCCGCGTCTCGACGAGCGATATTCCTGTCGAGATTACCGGTACGGATACTTTGCCTGCGATACCCGCAGCGAGCCGGAAAACGGTGCGTTCAACGGCATCGGCCGCGTGGATCATCAGACGGGCCGTACGCAGGTTTACGACGTTGGGCCAGGTTGCGGCACCAATGAGCCGGTCTTTGTGCCACGCACGGATGATGCCGAGGAGGGTGACGGTTTTCTGCTGGCCAACGTTTACGATGAGAATCGCCGTGCCAGCCATCTGGTCATTCTGGACGCGCAGAACGTTGCCGATGGTCCGCTCGCCACCGCTTATCTGGATCATCGTGTGCCTTACGGCTTTCACGGCAACTGGCGGCAGAACACGTAACGCATGGAAATCTCGAAATAACAAACCATCAGGAGAATCGAAATGACTAGCAACGAAGCCTGGATCATCGACGCATGCCGAACCCCACGTGGTATCGGCAAGCAGGGAAGAGGGGCGCTGGCGCATCTTCATCCGCAGCATCTGTCTTCTACCGTGCTACGCGCGCTGCAGGCGCGCAACGATATCAACACCGCAGAAGTCGATGACGTGATCTGGGGTTGTTCATCTCAGAAAGGTAAGCAGGGCGGCTGCATCGGTCGTATGTCTGTGCTCGACGCGGGCTGGGAAACCGCTGCCAGCGGCGTGACCCTCGACCGCTTCTGCGGGTCTGGCATTACCAGTGTGAACTTTGCCGCGGCCAGCATCATTTCCGGCATGGAAGACTGTGTCGTCGCGGGTGGCGTCGAGATGATGTCCTACACCGCAACGCTGGAGCCTTTCCCAATCGATGCGGGTAACCTGCATCTTCGCGACCTGCATCCGCAGCCGCATCAGGGGATCTGTGCGGACGTGATCGCCACGCTCGAAGGCATTACCCGTGATGATGTGGACAGCCTTGCTGTGGAGAGCCAGCGACGAGCGGCGCTGGCGCTGGAGGGCGGCCATTTTGACAAGAGCCTGGTACCGGTGCGCAACGAGGATGGCTCCGTTGCCCTGGACCGCGAAGAGTTCCCTCGGCCGGGCACGACGAAGGAAGCGCTCGGCGAGCTGCCGACCGTTTTTACGATGTTCATGGATCAACCGTACGACGCAACGGGCGAGACTTTCGACTCGATCGTGCGGCGCACCTATCCCGACATCGATATCAATCACATCCATCACGCGGGTAACTCTTCGGGTGTCGTCGATGGCTCCGCCGGTGTGCTGCTGGCTTCGCCGGCGTATGCAAAAGCTCAGGGCTGGAAGCCCAGAGCGCGCATTCGCGCCATGGCCAATGCAGCCGGCAGCCCTGAGCTGATGCTGAACGAGCCGGTGCCTGCGGCGAAGAA
>JAUIKX010000110.1 GCA_030430515.1 Gammaproteobacteria bacterium
GTTAGACCACCGCCGCCGGAGTAGAGCTCCGTGGGTTCGAGAAAACGGCTGTCGGCGGCGCTCTCATAGCGTTTCAGCCCGCCGCGTTCGGCCTGCTCGTCGGTGCTCGGTGCTTTCGCAACACCACCGAGCCCGCCGCCGGTCAGCGGCGCGTACAATGCAGCAAATCTTGTGAGATCCTCCGCCCGTACCGTGAAACGGGTATCGGTGATGCCCAGCGGCTGGAAGATGTGCTGCTCGAAGTAATCGGCCAGGGACTGCCCCGACCAGATTTCCACCAGGCGCCCGAGCACATCTGTCGAAACGCTGTAGTTCCACTGGCTGCCCGGCTGGCAGACCAGCGGAACTTCCGCCACCCGCTTCACCCACTCATCCAGGCGGCCGTGGGCGCCAGGGAACTCCATGCCGCGTGCTCGGTACTCCGCATCGACAACGTTGGTCTGCATGAAACCGTAAGTGAGCCCCGAAGTGTGGGTGAGCAGGTGGCGCACGGTCATCGGTTGTTCCTGCGCGACTGTGTCTTCCAACTCACCGCCACGCCACACCGGCGTTTCCCGGAACTCGGGAATGTACAGGTAAACGGGATCGTCCAGCTGGAAGCAACCAGCCTCGTACAGCTGCATCGCCGCAACGCTGGTGACCGCCTTGGTCATTGAGTAGATGCGCACGATCGTGTCTTCAGTGAACGGCACCTGGCTTTCGAGGTCCAACACGCCTCTGGCTTCCAGATAACCTGCTTTGCCATGACGCTGTATCAGCACGCTGGCGCCGGCCAGCCGCTCTGAGCTGACCTGGTGCTCGAGCCATCGGCTCACCCGTTCCAGCCGCTGCGGGTCGAGGCCTAAATTTTCCGGATTGTCTCGTTCGATCATCAGATGTTTCCGTCTCTTTCCATGCGTTTTATGTCTGCATCGCTGAAGCCCAGTTCCCGCAGTATTTCTTCGCTGTTTTCGCCCAGTCTTGGGGCGGCGCCGGGCACCTGCGGCGCATCGATATTCGCCTGATGCCCGCCCGCGACGGTGGTAATGCGCTCGTCGCTGCCGCTGGTGAGCGGCACCTCAACGAATGCGCGCTGATGCTCAGCTGCAACCTGATCGATGGTGCGGACGTCGGAAACCGGTATGCCGGCTTCAAGCAGCACCGAAAACCAGTGGGCGGAGTGATGCTGCTTCATCACGTCACCGATCGCTGCACGTATCTCATCGGCATTCTTGATGCGGTCTCGCGGAGTGGGGAAGCGTTCCCCCAGATACTCCAGGCCGAGCACGCCAAACAGCACCATTGCCTGGTTGTCTTTCAGCGCCACCACCTGAAGATAGCCGTCGGACGTGGGAAAGACATTGGCCGTGGGTTGTCCGGTGGGGGAGTGGTTACCGATGAGCCCCGGAATGCGCCCGTTGGTCAGGTAGGCCGCGTACTGAGGGGCCTGCATGCTGAGCGCTGTGTCCATCATCGCAACATCGATATGCTGGCCTTCGCCGCAACGTGCCCGGCGCAGCAGTGATGCGGTGATGGCGAACGCCGCGTTCATGGCGGTGGACATATCCACCCCGAAATAACCGGTGCGTAATGGACCGGTGGCCTCGGTGCCGGTTATGGACATCATGCCTGAGTCCGCCTGGATGGCGCCGTCGAATGCAGGACGAGTGGCTTTCTCCCCGGTCTGGCCATATCCGGAGATCGAGCAGTAGACGATATCGGGTTTGATCTCCCGCACCTGCTCAAAGCCGAGCCCTAGGCGTGCCATGACGCCCGGTCGAAAGTTCTCCACGAGCGCGTCTGCGGTAGCAACCAGTCGGCGGGCAGCCTCCAGGCCGCTTTCGCTTTTGAGGTCGAGCGTCAGGCTCCTTTTGCCGATATTGCAGGTGACGAACCCGGCCGGCACCTTGCCACCCGTGGGTTCGGTCAGACCGCCGCGAGTTGTGTCACCGGTACCGGGGGGCTCGACTTTGATGACGTCCGCGCCCAGCTGGGCCAGTTGCTGAGTGGCAAATGGCCCGGCGAAGACCTGCGTAAAATCGACAATGCGGTACCCGGAAAGGGCCTGAGGCATGCGTGAGTGCTATTCGAGGCCCATGAGCTGCGCGGGCGTGAGATCCAGCGCGCCAACGATCTGGTTGAAAAAGCTGATTTCGTAGTCGCTAACGCGATCGTCCGAATGCACAACTTCTTTCAATGCCTGGGCGATGTCTACCCTTGCTTCGGTATCCAGCTTGCGGGCTGACGAGGCGACGAAACGATCAAGCGGCGCTTTTTCGTAGATGCTGGAATTGGCGGCAACGCGGATGTCTGCGCTTTCGAACGTCTCGCCGGTGTGCTTCTGCAGCACGCTGGCCACGGTATCTACTTCCACCTGCTTGATGTTGGTGTCAGCAGCGGTTGCTCTGGCCAGCACCATCAGCATGACTTCTTTTGCCAATTGCGCTTTTTCGTCGTCGCTGGGCTCTGAACCGCCGAAAATTTTCAGCACGCTGCCAAGATCTGCCAGTCCCATACCTCGCTCCTCAAACTTCAATATTCCCGAAAGGCGTAGAGTAGCCTAACTCAGCGCCGCTTCACACGTGTTCTTGCGGCGGTTATGTTTGGGCTGTGCGCAAGCTCAGCAATCGTTATTGGAAACAGCCGGGGAAAGACCATGCAGGAACCTGATTTAACCCCTTTCGAGCGCGTTGCAGTGCAGATGCAGGCGCTGGTACCGGTAATCCGGGCCTTCGAGGACGCTTTCGGTAAGGACGCTGTTCGCGAGGTGCTCGAGCAGCGTGTTCGAGACGATATTGCGGATGCGCGCTCAGCGCTCGGTGGGGAAGGTAACCTCGCAAAGACTGCTGCGGCGTTCAATGCCTTTGCCAAAGGCAACGCGCTGCAGTTCGAGGTGATCGCATCGGAACAGGGCACATTGAACGTGGATGTCACGCACTGCCGGTATGCGCAGCTGATGGAGGAGCTGGATGCCACAGATCTCGGCCAGCTCCTCATCTGCGACACAGACTATGCGTTTTCGCTTCGGGCAGGCGTCGAGCTGGATCGCAGCCAGACCCGCATGGGCGGGGCCGGCCATTGCGATTTCCGTTTCAGATTGAGAGACGCCTGAAACTTCCTACTGGCAGGTCATGCCCGCATCGACGGTGACTTCCGTACCCGTGACGTAGCTGGACTCGTCTGACGCCAGATAGAGCACAGCGTTGGCGATGTCTTCAGCCGTTCCCAGGCGACCGAGGGGCACTCGGTCTGGGCTCACATCCGTATCTTCCGGCTTATCGCTGCCCACCGCCTGGGCCTGCATGGTGGTCCACATGACGCCCGGGTGTACCGAGTTGCAGCGGATATTGTCAGCGGCACCCTCCAGGGCCACGGATTTGCTCATCAGGCGAACGCCGCCCTTGGAGGCGCCGTAGGCTGTACAGGTCTGCAGACCGATCAGCCCTGCCACGGAAGACAGGTTGATGATCGAACCGCCGCCACTCTGGCGCATGGCTTCCATCCCGTACTTACAGCCGAGAAAAACGCTGGTGAGATTGACGTTGATCTGCCGGTTCCAGTCGTCCAGCGTCAACTCGGACATCGGCGCAAGAACGGCGATGCCGGCGTTGTTCACCAGCACATCGAGCCTGCCGAAGCGTTCTACCGTCGCGTTGATCACTTCCTTCCAGCGGTTCTCGTCGGTGACGTCCTGAACCAGCGCCAGTGCTTCTCCGCCAGCGGCTTCGATCTGTGCGGCAGTATCCTTGACGCCAGCTTCGTTGACGTCGGTCACGACCACCTTCGCGCCTTCCCCCGCCAGCCGCATGGCCGTCGCCCGCCCCAGGCTCGGATTCGCTGCAGCGCCTGTAACGATGGCGACTTTGTCTTGTACTCGACCCATTCCCTCTAACTCCGCTATTGTTTGACGCAATCGAGTATAAGGGGGTTGGCATGAAATTCGGAGTGCACGCGGGGCCGCAGAATCTCACCATGGACGAGCTGAAAAGGCTCTGGCAGACGGCCGATGAACGGGGCTTCGATTGGGTCAGCGTCTGGGATCATTTCTATGCGAACCCCTTGCAGGATCGTGAGGACCCCTGTTTCGAAGGGGTGGCCGCCATGTCAGGGCTTGCCGCGCTCACCCGCAACGTTCAGGTGGGTTGCCTCGTGTTCTGCGGCCTGTTCCGCAACCCCGGGGTGCTGGCAAAAGCTGCGGTGACTATCGACCACCTATCCAACGGTCGGGCCAATATCGGCATCGGCGCAGGTTGGCTCGAGGAAGAGTTCCGCGAGTTCGGCTATGGCTTCCCGCCGCTGGGCAAACGTCTGGATCAGCTGGAAGAAGTGCTGGCCATCATCCGCTCGCTGTGGGATGACGAGGTCACCAACTTCAAGGGCGAGTACTACGATCTCACCGATGCGGTCTGCGCGCCGAAGCCGATCAATGCCAAACTCTGGGTGGGTGGTCGCGGCAAGAAGCGTACACCTGAGCTTGCCGCTAAGTATGCCGATGGTTTCAACCTGCCATATGCCTCACCCGAACTGGTGGCCGATCGGCTGGAAACGATGCGTGCCTTCTGCGAGGCGGCCGGCAGGGATCCGGCGCAGATCGAAACCAGCGTCAATCTTGGCTTTTACCTGGGTGCGGAAGCCAAAGATATCCCCGGGGAGTTTCTCAAAGGCTCGGTGAGTGGCTCCAGCCAGCAGGCCATTGATCAGATCGGTCGTTATGCCGAGTTGGGGGTGCAGGGTGTCAACATCGCCTTCCGGCCACCGATTCGGTGGGATGCGTTCGAGCAGTACATCGAAGAGGTGATGCAAGCGTTCAAATGAGCTGAACGTTGGCGAAATTCGCCATTCCGTCATTGGCTCCGAGTCCGGAAAGATCTCTAACTGGCTGATATTTAAAGATTAAGTAACCTGGCGCGATTTCTGCAAGTCTCCAGGTACATTCAGCCGCAATCGAAGGAGATCTGGTTAATGGAAGCCATTTTCGCGTTTCTGGGGTTTCTAGTCTGTGCCGTCATCTGGTTCATTCCACTGCTCCTGATCGCCGTGTCTGATCGCACATCCGGCAAAGAGAAGGCGGCTTGGCTGCTGGCGGTGATCTTCATCACCTGGTTTGCCTGGGTGTTTTACCTGCTGCTGGCGCCGCTGAAGAGTGAGCCCCGAAGTCGCTATCAACGCTATTCGTGACGTCAGACGGTTGCCCGTTTTCCCTGCTCCTCTTTCACCCAGAGGAGCAGCACGAAGCCGATGACCATCAGAAAAATGAGCGAACTCATCCCGGCCCGTTGGGAGTCGAACCAGTCGGTCGCGGTCGCCACGAGCAGAGGTGCGAGAAACGCGGTGACAGTACCCGAAAGGGCAAACAAGCCGAAAAACTGCGTCGCCATATCAGGTGGTGAAATTCTTGCCATCAACGTCCTGGAAGAGGACAGCCCGGTGACGAAGAAGATCGCGAAGACCTGATTGGTGCAGAAGTACATGACCTCCGCGAAGGAGTTGAAGTAGGGCAGCGCCCAGATCGGCTCGATGGGCACCGGCACGAAAAACAGCACTGAGTCCGGCTGCACTGATATCAGCGTGATGAGCACAATGGAGCTCACCGCGATGGCGATTTTCAGCGTACGGATCGAACCCAGGTGGTCATCGAGCTTGCCGCCAATGGCCGCACCCATCATGGCCGAAGCCGAGGTGCAGAGCCCGAAAATGAGCAGCGTCGTGGTGTCCCAGCCGAACGTACCCGAAGCGTAAACGCCACCGAACGTCATGACGCCCACCATGCCGTCGATGAAGAACATCCGGGAGAGCAGGTAGAGCGCAATGTTCGCGTAGTGCTTCAGGTGCCGGAAGGTATCGATCACGTCGGTGATGCCCTGACGGGCTGCGGCGATCATCGGTGTGCTGGACCGTTCGCCATCCGGCGTAAACAGTAGTACCGGCAGCGTGAAAATGATCATCCAGACCGCCGCGATCGGGCCGACGATGCGATCGTGCTCGTGAGGCGCCCGGTCGATACCCCACAGCGGCGCGTCGGGTAGGAACGCCCAATCCTGTGCACCGGGCAGCGCGAAGGCGAAAAGAACAAACAGCATGAGTGCGAGCCCGCCCACGTTACCCAGGGCAAACGCAACGCCCGACACCGCGCCAACTTTGCTCACAGGCGCAACGCTCGGCAGCATGGCGTTGTGAAACACCTCCGACACGGTGAAGGTGATATTGATCAGAAGCAGGATGAGAAAAGCGCCCCAGATCCCAAAACCGCCGTCATCCGGCAGCACGTACCAGAGCATCCAGGCGCCGATGGCCATGAGTATGACCGTGGTGCCCACCCACGGCTTGCGCCTGCCGTTCTTGTCGGCAATGGCGCCGAGAAAGGGAGCGGTCAAGGCGAGCGCAAAGCCGGCGATGGCGTTCAGATAGCCGATCAGCGATTGGCCTTTGACCGGGTCGCCGACAACCGTATTCGAAAAGTACGGGTAGAAGATGTAGATCACCACCATGATGTAGTACGGATCTCTGGCCGCCTGCCCGAAGGTCCAGGAGTAGTACCCAAGAGGGGAGGCGGCAGGCGTGCCTGCCAGGGTGGTTTCGCCGCTTCTCATGAAAGGATGATATGCTGCGATCCGTTCGTCGCCAAATCGCATTGCCGGGGGAGAGTGCTTTGCTTAAACGGGTCGCTATTTTCTTTTTCATGTTGGTCGTCGGTGCGTTTGTCGTGGCAGATGAGCGCAAGCTCCTGTGGGGGGACACGCATCTGCACACCTCCTATTCCTTTGACGCGTTTTTGAACGGCAACCAGAGTGCCGATCCGGATGTCGCCTACCGTTATGCCCGCGGCCTGCCGGTGATCCATCCCTACAACCGTACGCGGGTTCAGATCGGTACGCCGTTGGATTTTCTGGTGGTCACGGACCACGCCGAGTTCTACGGTGGTATCCGTGACATATACAACGACGGCATCAACGATCCGGATGCCGGGCTCATCGACGGCCTCCTGCAGTGGTACGGCACCCGGCAGATCCGTCAGGCCATCGATGAGGGAGAGGGGCCGGCGTATTTCGCCGACCAGCTGCCCAAAGCGGAGGATCCGGTGGACGCTGCAAGCCGATGGTCGGATGACACCGGCGGCCGGCTGGTACCTGGGGTGGAACTTTCGGCCAGCAATGCCTGGGCGCGCCTGGGCAAGATCGCCGACAGCCACAACGCGCCGGGTACGTTCACCGCGCTTCTCGGCTGGGAGTGGAGCACGATTCCTGGCGGTGCCAATCTTCATCGCGTGGTGGTGTCCGATGCAGATGCTGAAACCGCCAGCGAATTCATGCCGTTTTCATCGGTGACGAGCCCCTATCCGGAAGACCTCTGGGCCTGGCTGGAAAGCACAAGCGCCGAAACCGGCGTGAACTTCGTTGCGATTCCCCACAACTCCAATATCTCCAAAGGTCAGATGTTTGCGGATCAGACCCTGCGCGGCGAAGCGTTCACTGCCGAGTATGCCGAGACCCGGGCCCGCTGGGAGCCGGTTGTCGAAGTCACGCAGATCAAAGGCGATTCGGAAACGTTGCCTGAATTTTCGCCGGACGATCCATTTGCAGATTTCGAGCTCTACCCCTGGTACATCCAGCAGGATCGGGCGGTGGCTTACGAGCCCAAACCGGGCGACTACATCCGTCCGGCTCTGCGTACGGGGCTCGCGCTCGAGGCCGAGCTCGGCGTGAACCCCTTCCGTTTCGGCGTCATCGGCTCCACAGACAGCCACACGGGTTTGTCCTCAGCGGAAGAACCGAATTTCTGGGGCAAGATGGCCTACGATTCGATTCCGGAGAACAAATCCGGGCGCACCATCGCGGGCGGGCCGACGGGCTGGACCATGCAGGCGGGTGGGCTTGCGGCCGTATGGGCGGATGAAAACGACCGTGGTGCGATCGTCGAAGCATTCAAGCGGCGCGAGGTGTACGCAACCACGGGCAGTCGCATCGCTCTGCGTCTGGCTGCAGGCTTCGGCCTGCCAGACGATGCGGATGTCGATGCTGCGCTCGAGGCCGGCGTTCCCATGGGCGGCATTCTGAGCGCCGATGGCCAGGACGGTGCGCCGATGCTCATCGTTTCTGCTAGCCGCGATCCGCAGTCCGCGGCGCTGGATCGGGTGCAGGTCGTCAAGGGCTGGGTCGACTCGAAGGGGCAGACTCACGAGGCGGTATTCGATGTGGCCTGGTCCGGCGACCGCGCACCGGGTGCCGACGGAAAGGTACCGCCGGTGCCGAACACCGTTGATCTGAAAACAGGTCATTGGACGGATGAGCATGGTGCTGCCGAACTGGGCGCACGCTGGCAGGATCCTCAGTTCGATCCGACGCAGGCAGCCTTCTACTATGTGCGCGTTCTGGAGATTCCTACGCCCAGGCACTCACATCTCGACGCCATAGCGCTCGGTCTCGAAGCGGCGGCTGAAGGCCCGCCAACGATTCAGGAGCGGGCCTACTCCAGCCCGGTCTGGTACACACCGTAGGCGCAACAAAAGGTCAGTCGGAGCGTGGGTCCAGATCCATCTGCGCCTGAGTGGTTTTGGCCACGGCAACGAAGTCCGTGTGTTCCTCCACGGGCGGTCTTCGCGCAATGGTCACTGAGATGACGGCAATCAGTGCCACCTGCACGCCCGCCAGAAAGTAGTAGTAGCCCGCCGAACCGAAAAAGCCCATGACAAGCGCGGCGAGCAGCGGCCCGATGACACTTCCTACAGCGTTGACCATCAGAATGCCTGTGCCGGTCTCCAGGAAATTGGCGGGGTTGCGATCATTGGCGTGAGCCAGGCACAACGGGTAGATGGACACCGTTGCACCGCCGATGATGAGCATAACGATGATGAGGTTCGTCTGGGCCACGAGGAGCGAAGCGGTCGCGCTCGCCGCAACGCCGATGAGGGCCAGTGCGGCGATCAGCCAGCGCCGATCCGCTGTGTCGGACAGACGTCCGGCGGGCCATTGAAAAAGGGCGCCGCCAACGACGATCGCGATCGAGAAAAGCGTTGCTCCGGCGATGTCGAGGCCGATATCCCGCGCATAGGATGGCGCCAGTGCGTAAAGCGCGCCGGTGGCGTTGCCGATGACAAAGGCGCTCACGAGCGCTCCGGGAGATGTTCTGAACACCCTGCGCAGCGAGAAGGAGCCTTGCGGAATGGGTGCCGGCTGCGGCCGGGTAGTCAGTGAGACCGGTATGACTGCCAGCCCCAGGGGGTCGCTGAACGCCATAACGGCCTGGCCGAGACACATGGCCGTGAGCACCATGAACGTATAGGCGCTCAGCACGCGGCCCCGCTGGCTGTTGTCCGATTGCTCGTTGAGCCAGCTCTCGACGATCAGGTAAGCACCCGAGATGGCCCAGCCGCTGATCAGTCGGAGCAGGGCCCAGCATCCAACCGATTCGGTCAGCAGGAGCAGGAGAACGACCGCGCTGAGCACTGTGGTCGTCACGCTGAACACCCGGATGTGGCCGACCGCGCTGATGAGCCTGGGAATCGACAGGCAACCAAGCAGGAAGCCGAGGAAATAGGTTGAGCCGGTCAGCGCGATGGCATCGGCCTGCCAGCCCAGCGCCTGTGCGCGCATGGGCAGCAGAATGAGTTGCAGGCCGTGGCCAGCGAGCAGAATGAATACGGCGGAAAAGAGGCTTGCAAAGGCCTTGGTCTGGGCGAGCATGGATCGGTCTGTTTATCTGATGGCGTGTGCGCGCAGTCCGGTGACGTTCAGGTCCATCGTTTGCTGCAGCCACGTGCCCTGACTTGTCTGGAACGGTACGGTCAGGGTGCAGGTCGGAGTGCCCTCCGGCCGGCGCTGCGCTTCGAACCACCATTCCAGATCGATCTTCTGCTGCTCGCGCGGCTTCAGCGTGAGCGCCGGTATGCGTCTTGGGCTGTAGTGCCAGCGGTTATCTGGCGACGAGCAGGTTGTGTAGATCGTGATGTCGCTGGCTGTCGGGTTGCTCAGTGCCAGAGTGGCCTGCCAGCGATCCCTTCCGAGTTGACGAGCTGGCAGTTCGTCTTTCGTCAGGCGTCGGATCAGTGAGAACAGCTGGTAGTTGTCCTCCGGTGCGACGGCATCTGCTGCGACCAGGCTGTCTGCCCGGATCACCGCAACGCTGACGTCTTCGTCGCGAACGGCGACCTGGATCAGGTGATCGAAGCTGCCCGCCTCATCGAATGCGGTGCCTGAATTGGCGGCCGCGTTGGCCATGATGTAGCGGATGCCGTCCTGCTCACGCATGTGGTAGTGATGGTGGTGGCCGTAGAACACATAGCCAACTCCGTGCTCTCTGAATAACGCGTGTAGCGCTTCGGCATTTACTAAACCCCCTGGTGGCCGATGCAGAAACACGAAGACGTGCCTGGATTTGTTTTTTCGCAGCGTCTTCTGCAGC
>JAUIKX010000111.1 GCA_030430515.1 Gammaproteobacteria bacterium
GGCGCTCTATCAGGGGGTCCATGTTCCGCCAGAATTGCAGGCAAGCGCAATCCTCGCCGATGTGGCAACCTTTTCTCCATGCAGCGCGACACCCAACTGAAAAAGACGGTAGCCGATGCCCTCGCGGCTTTCGAGGTCCGCTCCGTCAGCGTCGAAGATCATCATCATGCCGCGGTCGCCGTCGCCATTGTCGATGAAGGACATGGTGCAGCCGTGCGGGGAATTGATGTGCCGGAGACCTGGTCGGGAAGCGGGGCGCTGCTTCTGACGCGCCGCTCCAGCCAGCTGTCCAAACACCCCGGCCAGTGGGCCCTGCCGGGCGGTCGCCTGGACGAGGGCGAGACCGTCGAAGAAACCGCCCTGCGCGAGATGGCCGAAGAGGTGGGCGTCGACGTCTCACAGGATCGTGTGCTGGGTCGACTTGACGACTTCATCACCCGCTCGGGTTTCGTGATTACGCCGATTGTGGTCTGGGCCGGAGTGGCGTTGGATGTTGCCCCGCAGGAGGTCGCGTCGGTGCATCGCATACCCGTCACGGAATTTCTCCGCACGGATGCGCCCATACTCGACCCGGGCGTCGAGCCGGAACGGCCTGTGCTGCGCATGCCGATCGGTGACGACTCAATCGCCGCACCCACAGCGGCCATCCTCTACCAGTTTCGTGAGGTGTGCCTGCTCGGCCGCTCTACCCGGGTGGCGCACTACGATCAACCGAAGTTCGCATGGCGCTGATCATCGATCTGGTAGTATCGTCCACTAACGGAACCCGCAGGATCTGATATGAGCAAAGCAATGATGGCGTTTCCGGAGCTTCGACATCCATACGACGAGAAGCCCATCCACCCGCCCGGTGCGGCGACGGTGCTCTGCATGGGCAGGACGGCTACATTGCCCGAAACCGGCAGCGGCGATGCCCTGCTGATTCGTCCTGAAGATCTCGGTCTCGCGATCGGCTTTGAGCTGAAGCCGGAAGGCGCCTGCTTCGAGGATGTCTGCATTCCGGTTCCCAATGCGCTTTATGTTGAACAGGATGGTCGAACCTGGTTCGACCTGACGGCTTTTGCAGATCATATCGGCCAGCCCTACGTTGCCGATCTTGCGGAGCGTGTGTGGAGCTTCGCCGAAGTGCCCGCCAAGCGTGACAACATGATGCTCAATGCAAAGGCGCCAGACATCGAAATCACCGATCGTCAGGGGCGCGTTGTGCGCATGGCAGACCTCAAGGGCAAGAAGGCGCTGATCGTTACCTGGTCCTCATGGTGAGGATGCTTCATGGACGTGCCCGTGTGGCAACGTGTGTATGAAGAGATCAACGATCCGAACTTTGTCCTGATCTGTGCCGCCGAAGACGTTGGCGGTGAAGCCGTGGCTGGACCGATATTCGATGCGGCCAACCCGACCTACATCCAGGTGGTCGATGAAAACCACCTTATCAGCAGCGCTTTCAACTTCGTGAACGTGCCGTCGGCTGCGTGGATCGATGAGCAGGGCAATATCGTGCGCATCGACGAAGGTACGTACAGCCGCGTGCATGAGTTTGGTGACGGAGAGAATACGATCACTTTCGGCAACGACGTGTACACGCCGGCACTTCTCGACTGGATCGAAAAGGGTGCCGACAGCCGCCATGTGAAATCCGCGGACGAGGTGGCGAAAGCGATTCGCAGTCACAGCACCGACCAGCTGCGGGCCGATGCGGCGTTCCGTATGGGGAACCTGTTTCGCGCCCACGGGCGAGCGGAGCTCGCAGAGCGCTACTGGGGCATGGCGCGTGAGCTCAATCCCGACAGCGTGAACTTCATCCGCCAGAATCTGACGTTGTCGGAAGAGGGTTCGGCTGGCGAGACCTTCTTGAAGTTACGGGAAGACTACATTCGGGAAGGTAAGGACTACTATCGGCCGCTCGATATCGAGCACTGAGCCCCCGCAGTGATATCTGTTCCGATGCTGGTATCTGGCTGACCGGGTAGCTCCCGAGGGCAGATTCGTTACCTGCGTACCCAAAAGTGATGATGCTTTCGTCTTCGATGTCTATTAACCTGCCTGTTCGTTGGTGATGCAGGTAGGGACATTTGAGAGCACAGGCAGGGCGTGGGGGCCGAAGAAGGCTCGGTACCGCAGTCGTGATGGCAGTTTCGATGGGTGTGTCGGTCGTTGCATCGGCGGCTGGGCTCGCGGAAGCGGACGCGCACTACGACGCCGGCAGGCTGCAGCAGGCCATCAGTCTTCTTGAATCGCTGCGTACGGCGGACGACATCCCCGCAGCCAGACTGGATCTGCGCGCTGCCCGCGTGCACTTTGCCGCAGGCCGTTACGAGCTGGCACGTGAGGCCCTCGATGCCGCAGCCTCCGGCGTGGCGACATTGAGCGACGCCGAACGTATCGCGCTGCATCTCGAGCAGGGTCACCTGGCTGGTCAGTTCGAAAGGCCGGAAGCGCAGGCGGAGGCCTACCGACAGGCTGCAGCCCTGGCCGGGACGGCAGGGTTGAAAGCGCAGCAGCTCGCAGCTGAGATCAATCTGTTGCGGGGGCTCCTCGACGCGAAGGAACTGATTGGCTTTGACGATGCGTTGAGTAGTGCCAACGGGCTGATTGAATCGCTGGGTGATCACCATGACTTTGCCGCTCTGGCCGTTTCCCTGGGCGATGTGCTGTTGCGCGCCGTCGATGAGCTGGCTTACGGCGAAGCTCTGGAAGCGAGAGCGCAGGCACTGTTCGATCAAGCGGCGCGAAAGGCTGAAAGGTCTTCGGACCTGGGCTATTCCTTCGGTTATCTGGGCTATCGAGCAGAACGGGGTGGGCAGCCCGAGCGGGCTCTGGCGCTGACCAACCGGGCCATCTTCCAGGCGCTTGCTGCTGAGGACGATGCGCAGCTCTACCTGTGGGAATGGCAGGCCGGTCGCCTTCTGGTCCAGCGGGGGGATCTCGCGCAGGGCGAGCAGGCCTACGCCAGAGCGGTGGAGGTGCTCGGCGGTGTAAGGAGTGACCTGCCACCCGGCGCGAAAGGTTTCTTCGAACGTCGGGTGCAACCGCTTTACACGGAGTACGCCGACATTCTGCTGCGGCGCATCGGCAGGCTTGCGGCAGGAGAGGAAAAGCAGTCGCGCCTGAGGAACGTGCGACGCGTGCTCGAAACGCTCAAGCGCGCTGAGGTGGAGGATTACTTCGAAGACCAGTGCCTGGTTGCAGGCCAGCAGCAGGACGATCAACCGTTGGCGGATCCGACGACTGCGATCATTTATCCTGTTTTCCTCGATGACCGTATTGAACTGGTTGTCGAGGTAGGCGGCGAGTTCGCACAGTTCACTACTCCGGTTGGTAGAGACCGGGCCAATCGATCGGTTCGCCGCCTGCGGGTCAATCTGGAACGCTACACCTCGGAGAATGATTATCTGGCGCCGGCTCAGGAACTGCACGGCTGGCTGATCGAGCCGCTTGCACCCTTTCTGCAGGAACGTTCAGTGGATACGCTTGTCATCGTTCCAGAGGGCAGTCTGCGCACCATCCCTCTCTCCGCCCTGCACGATGGCGAGCAGTTTCTCGTTCAGCAGTACGCCATTGGTACGACTCCCGGTATCGATCTGATCAGTCGCGGCGCGCAGCGGGAAGACAAAGGCCAGGCGCTCATCGCCGGCCTGACCCAGTCCGTACAGGGTTTTGCAGGGTTGCCGAACGTTGGCCGGGAGATCGACACCGTGTCTTCGATGTATCGGGGCACCGCGATGAAAGACGATGCCTTCAAGCTGGATGCGGTAACCAGCGAGCTGCAGGAGCAGGGGTACTCCATCGCTCATTTCGCCACCCATGGAGAGTTCAGCCGCGACCCACGGGAATCGTTCATTCTCACTTACGATGACCGTTTCACCATGAATGCGCTTCGTGATGTGCTGGGTCACCGCGAACGTGATCCTCTGGATCTTCTGGTGCTCAGCGCCTGCAAGACCGCGGCTGGCGATGATCGCGCAGCGCTGGGCCTCGCCGGCGTGGCTGTGCAGTCGGGAGCGGAGAGTGCTGTTGCATCGCTCTGGTACATCAGCGATCAGGCAGCTTCAGAACTGGTATCGCAGTTCTACGCCAACGTGAGCGCCGGCGAAGTCAGTAAGGCTCAGGGGCTGCGAATGGCGCAGATGAGTCTGATCGAGGATGAGCGCTTCCGGCACCCGAGTTTCTGGGCGCCATTCCTGCTCATCGGCAACTGGAATTAAGGGTGATCATGCGAAAAAGCATACTTCTGGGTATCACGCTACTCGGGTCCTGGGTTCAGGCGGGAGAGGTGGTGCTGGACAGTTTCACACCGCTGGATACGATCGACGATGTGGCGCTGCCCGCCGACGGCAGCAATACGTTCAATATCGTTGAGGCGTTCGGACGGCGCGCGGGTGACAATCTGTTCCACTCGTTCCACGACTTCAGTATCGATGCTGGAGAGACTGCTTTGTTTACCGGTGATGCGGCGATAACGAATGTGATCTCTCGTGTAACGGGGGGAGATATCTCGCTTCTCAACGGCACGATCAGCAACGATATTGCCGGGGCCGGCTTCTGGTTCGTCAATCCGGCGGGCGTCATTGTCGGCGCAGACGCTGAGTTCGACGTGTCCGGTACTCTGGCCATTGGTGCCGCGGATTTCGTGCAGTTTGCAGATGGCAGCCTCTACGCCATGGATACCGCGGCCAACGATGTCCAGCTTCTCATCGACGCGCCGTCGACCTTCGGCTGGCTCGAGGGGTCCACAGCCGGCGCTCTGCAGGTTCAGGGGGCGGATCTATCAGAGGACGGCTTCGTGGACTTCGGCGATGGCGTTTTGCTCGCAGCGAATACCGGGCTGACTGTAGAAGACTCCACGATCTATACCACCGACAATGGCGCATCCCCGGCCGGGGATGTGCTTATGCTCGTCAACAATGGCGATCTGATGCTGACCCGTACGCGCGTGCAGACCGGCAGGAGCCCGACGGCAACGGTGCAGGTACCCACGGATGCGGGCGAGATTCGCATCGTTGCTGACGGCGCGCTCGTTCTGCAGAACTCCGAAGTCCGCAGCATCAACGATTCGAATGTCATCGACGCAGCGAATGTGCGCCTGAGCGGCAACAGCGTGGAGGCAAACTCCAGCGTGATTTTTACCCAGGCTGGTGCAGCGGCGCGCGGAGGAAATGTCGAGATTGCATCTGCGACCGATGTGGTCTCCAACGGCAGCGGTTTCTTTGCGGTCACAGATGGCACCGGGGATGGCGGCAGCCTGCAGATTTCAGCGGATGGCGATGCGGTGTTTCTCGACAGCTTTCTGATTGGCGATACCCGAGACGCGGGTGCGGGTGGCCTGCTGCGCGTGTCGTCGGGTGGCGACATGGTTCTGGAAGGCACCCTGGCGCAGATCATCGCCCGTGATTCGGGGAATGCCGGCGAGATGATCTTTCTCTCTCAAGGCGCTCTGACGCTTACGGGCTCGGGCTTCAACGGTTCCACGGCAGGCAGCGGCACCGGCGGAGATTTCGTCTTTCTGAGTCAGAACCCGCTGTCCATTACCGGCAGCGAGATCCGCCTCGTTTCCGCCGGTGCAGGACAGACGGGGTTTGCCGGGCTCGCCAGCCAGACATCCGTCGATGTGACGAACTCCATCTTCAACGGCAACGTGACGGCCGAGGGCTCCGGACAGTTTTTCGAAATCGTGACCCCGGGCGATGTCAGCATCAATCAGTCCACCGTCAGCGTGCAGTCCATTGGTGCGGGTAACGGCATCCGTTTCACCGTAGAAGCGCAGGGCGATATCGACGTCAGCGGCACCCTTCTGCAGGCCGGAGCGAGCGCCGCGGGAAACGGTGGTGCGATCCAGTTGCGATCTGATGCCGACGTGAGCCTCTTCAACAGCGCGCTGCGCGGCACCAACAGCGGCAGCGGTGATGGCGGCAATCTGGAAATCCTTGCAGCCGGTGACATCAGCCTGCAGAACACGGAGTTCGACGCAGATGCCTCCGGTACGGGTGATGGCGGTGATGTGAGTATGTCTGCGGGCGGTACTTTCACTGCGGATCTCAGCATTCTCAACGGCACAAACTCCGGCAGTGGTGCGGGCGGCGACTTCGACTTCAGGGGGAGCCAGGGGCTCAGCTTCACGGAGAGCCGAATTGTTCTTGAATCCACCGGCGTCGGTCGGGCGGGATCGGTATCACTGCTGGGCGCTGGGGAGACAGGCCTTGTGGTGGACAACATGATCTTCGACGCCAACAACAGCGGCGCCGGCGAAGGTGGCGGCATCAACCTGCGCAGCGACAGCACCGCGGAAATATCCAGGGTCACCGCGCGCCTCGCTTCGCAGAGCTCGGGTGACGCGGGTGTGCTCACCGCGGATTCGGCTGGAGATCTGACTCTGACCAATCTGCTTTTCGAGGGGACGAGCAGTGGCACCGGTACGGGCGGTGGGTTGCAGCTCTCGAGCGGCGCAAACCTCCTGATGGATGTTTTCGACATCTCTGCGAACAGTACGGCTTCGGGGGGATCCGGTGTGCTGCTGATGAGTGCGGACAACGTCCTGGCGGTTCGTAGAGGTGCGATCAACGCCAGCAATACCGACGGCGCTGGGGGTGACGTGATCCTGAACGGCACGGGTGGCGCCCTCGTTCAGGATGTGGAGGTGAACCTGAGTACGTCGGGTCGTGCCGCGGGCGGCAGCTTCAGCATGAGCAGCGGCAACGATGCGGTGATCATCGAAACGATCGTCAGCGGTAACACGCTGTCCTCGGGTCAGGGTGGCGGCATCGTCGTGCAGGCTGATGGCGATCTTTCGGTGGTGCAATCCAATCTGGAGCTTAGTTCTTCCGCAAGCGGCGATGGGGGTTCCCTGGTGCTTTCCGGCACCGAGTCGCTGAATGTGAGCAATACGTTTTTCACGGGCGAGGTCCGCTCCTCTGGGTCCGGTGGCACTCTCGATCTGACCAGCTCGGGTGCGGTGACGTTGACAGACAATCTCTTCCGTCTCGGTACGTCTGGTTCAGGCAACAGCGGCGCAATGACGATCTCCTCCGGTACTGACATGATGCTCGACGGTTTTTTCGCAGACATCAGCGTGTCTGACACCGGCGATGGCGGCGTTGTGACCATTGCGAGCGGTGGTGATCTGGATCTGATCAATTCGGATGTGCTGTCGATTACGCGTGCAGATGGCGATGGCAGCCGGATGGTGGTTTCTGCAGCGGGAGATGTGACTCTGCGTGAAACCATTTTCCGCGGTCAGAGCTCGGCAGCCGGCAGAGGGCCGGGGCTGTCGATCTTCAATGGCGGCAATGGCCTCATTCAGAATTCTGAAATCGAGCTCGATGCGTCGTCGTCAGGTGATGGTGGTACGGCGCTCTTCCTGACTCAGGGTAATCTGGAGGTGGATCTTTCGATCTTCCGCGGTACCAGCAGCGGTTCGGGCAGCGGCGGGGTGCTGGCGTTCAACAGCGGCACGCTGAACTTCCACGACTCGGACGTTCTGGTGAGCTCGGAAGGCAGCGGCCAGGCCGGCTTTGCCATTTTCGAGTCGGTGGACGATCTGCGCATCGACCAGGTCGAGCAGCAGGGCGATGCTCTGGCTGAAGGCAATGGGTTCGGCTTTCGTATGACGTCCACGAGCGGAGATGTGGATCTATCCAACACGACGGTTCGGCTGGCCTCGGCGGGCAGCGGTGATGCCGGGGCGCTCCTTGTACAGGCCGCTGACGCCCTGAGTATCACGAGCCTGCTGTTCGAAGGTGAAAGCTCCGGATCGGGGCAGGCGGGCGGCGCTCTCATCTCCAGCGGCGGAGATGTATCCATCGAGGGTATGCGTTTATCCAGCAACGGGCTTGCCCAGGGCCGTTCCGGTGTCATAGAGCTGGCAAGCGGTGGTTCTGTTTCCATGATCGAAGCGGCGTTTCTCAACAGCTCCCAGGACGGTGCAGGGAGCCGCATCGCGCTGAGCAGTGCGGGTGATATGGCGCTAACCGATTCTGCGCTGGAAGTGACGGCCAACGGCGCTGGAAATGGCGGTGACATTCGGCTCGCGAGCGCTGGCGACCTGGTGCTCGACAACGTGTTGCTGACCGGTCAGGCGCGCGCCTCCGGCGATGGCGGCGATATGGCGCTCGAAGCAGGCGGAACGCTGTCGTTGAACCAGAGTTCGCTCGAACTCGACGCGCAGAGCAGCGGCGATGGTGGTCTGGCGAACCTGATCGGCGGAGACATCGCTGTCTCGCTCACCGAGTTCACAGGCTCCGCAGCCGCGGAAGGAGCGGGGGGCGATTTCATTTTTCGGAGCGCCGGAGATCTGACTTTCACGGAATCGCTCATGACGGTCGTGGCGCGGGGCGAAGGATCCGCTGCCCTGGTGGGCTTTCTTGCGGAAGGTGACGTGACGGTGTTCGACTCGGTCTTTACGGCCGACGTATTCGGCGCGGGTGCCGGCCGGGGCGTGGTGATTGACGCCGGTGGCCGCACGGACATCGAGAAGGTCTCCGTGGCCATCAATTCCGCCGGTACCGGCGATGCGGGCGCATTCGTCGTGCGGTCGGATGGCGATGTGAGTGTCGGCGATTTTCTGTTCAGCGGCGAGAGTACCGGCACGGCGAGTGGTGGAGAGCTGGACATATTCAGCATCGACGGTTCGTTGTCGATGGCGCTCGCGCAAATATCGGTCGAAGGCTTCGGTCCGGGTCAGGCCGGACGTGTCGCCCTCACGGCAGATCAGGATATGACCGTGAGCGACGCGCAGGTCACGGGTGCGGTAGATGACGGAAATGGCGCTGATTTTCGCTTCATCGCTGGCCGCGACCTCACCGTGAGCGCTTCTGAGATCGGCGCTGAGACGTTCGGATCGGCGCAGGGTGGCGCGGTTCTGTTTTCCGCGGACGGAACGTTGAGCATGGAGAACACGCAGGTGACCGCGGACTCTTTCGGCTCAGGCCCCGGCGGAGATCTGGGTGCGTTCGGAGCGGACGGCGTGTTCTTTGCCAATACCAGCTTTTCTTCGAGCGCCGAAGGAAGCGGCAATGCCGGGTCTCTGCAGCTGTTGAGTGGCGGTCTGGTTGCGCTCACGCAAGGCAGCGAACTGCTCAGCAGCTCCGCGCAGTCCGAAGGCGGCAACATCACGGTGACTTCCGGTGCGTTCGAGCTCCGCGATTCCACCGTCGAGACATCTGTTTTTGCGGCTTCGGGGGATGGCGGCAACCTGGAAATCAGTACCGATCGCCTGACGGTCCGCCGGGGTGTGATCCTGGCGAATGCCGTTGCGGGCCGGGGCGGTCGGATCAGCATCGACGTGACGGAAGGTGAGCGTGTGTTCGTGGACTCGCAGAGCCTGATCAATGCCGAATCGCAGACCGGCATCGATGGCGACATCGAAATCACCGATCCGGATACGGAGATCGCCGCGGCGATCACGCCTCAGGACGCCCGCATCGAAACGACGCCGCAGCTGGCGACGGATCTGTGCTCCGCCGATCGTGGCGGCCTGCGTCTCGTAGTGGAGGGCCCCGGAGGGGTGCGTCCGTCGCCAGGCAGCTACATCTCTCCGTCGCTCGTTGGCGATGATCAGGCTGATGAAGACAATGTTTCGATGCAGGCGGCATCGCGTGGCACGCAAGGCTTGCTCGCGGGAGGGTGCCGATGATGATCCGCATCACAATGGGAGTTGCTGCATTGCTCTGGGCAGCTTCGGCGGTGTCGGCCGAACCTCTGCACGAACGGCGCTGGCAGGCGCTGCCGGATGCGACGTTTGCCGACGAAGAGGCGCCGCCTGCCCCTGCGAAAGAGCAGGTTGAGCCACTGCAGCCGGCCCGATCAACCCGGTTGGCGGAAGTCAGCCGTGTGCACATAGACGATATCGTCCTGGAAGGGGCTTCGGTTCTGGAACCGGCCTCTGTGGATGCGCTTTTCGCAGGCTATGAGGGCCGAGAGGTGGACCTTCTCGACCTGCAGCAGCTGCGCCTGGACCTGAACCGGCTCTATGTCAGTAACGGCTATGTCAGTAGCGGCGTGCGCATTCCCGATCAGGTGGTGAGCGATGGTCGGCTCGTATTCGAAGCGGTGGAAAACGGACTGTCGGACATCGAGCTTCTGGAAGGCAGCAGGCTTCGCGATGCCTACATACGTGATCGCCTTTCGCGTTACATCTCCTCGCCGGTCAATACCGACGATCTGCAGGAAGCGCTTCAGCGCCTGAAGCGTGACGAGCGCATCGATGCAGTGGATGCGCGTCTGCAACCAGGCGCCGAACGCGGTGAAAGCCGGCTTGCGGTGCGGGTTACCGATGCGAAGCGGTTTCAGTGGAAGTTCGGCTTCGACAACTATC